>JAJXVA010000099.1 GCA_021782435.1 Pseudomonadota bacterium | reverse complement strand
TGGTGACGGCGAGGCCGGCGCGGGCATAGAAGCCACGCGCCTCGGCAACGTAATAGCCGGCGAACTGGGCCTGACGGGGGGCGGAGAGGTGCAAAACCACCGGCGCCGGGGCGGCGGCGGTCAGGCATAAAGAGATAGGGATAAGAAGCGACTTTTTTGAAAAAAAGTCGCGCAAAAAACTTTTGCGACTTTGGCGCCGTGGTGTGGCGCGGGGCGCGTTTCGGCGGCAGGCGCCGGAGAAGGATAGGCCGCTTCGCGGCCAAGCGAGACGCTGAGAATAGGGCGAGGCCACGATCACCGGCCGAAAGTGACAAGAGTTTTTTGGTTCTTTTTTACAAAAAAGAACATTCTTGCTACCCCTGCCCTATCAATACCCCCGTTGCGAAAACCAGCGCGCCGCCGAGGGCGACCTGCAGTGTGGCGGCGAGCGGGGGGGCGTCCATGTATTTCCAGCGAATCCAAGAAATGATGCCGAGTTCGGCGACGACGACCGCGCAGGCGACGGCCATGGCGGTCCAGAAATTGGTGATGAGGAAGGGGAGCGTGTGGCCAATGCCGCCGAGCGTGGTCATGGCGCCGGTGATGACGCCGCGAAGGAGGGGAGCCCCGCGGCCGGTGAGGCTGCCATTGTCGGACAGGGCTTCGGCGAACCCCATGGAGATGCCGGCGCCGAGCGAGGCGGCGAGGCCGACGAGGAAGGCCTCGAACGGGCGGTGGGTGGCGAAGGCGGCGGCGAAGACGGGTGCGAGGGTGGAGACCGAGCCATCCATGAGGCCGACGAGACCGGGCTGGACGACGCGCAGGACGAACATGCGGCGGGCGGTTTCGGCTTCCTCATCGCGCATCGACTTGGGGAGATTTTCCTCGATGAGCCGGTCCGCCGTGTGTTCATGCGCGACTTCGGCCATGGCGAGGTCGCCCAGCAGTTTGCGGATCGAGGCATCGGTGCTGCGGGCGGCGGCGTTGCGGTAGAAATTGGCGGTTTCGAGTTCCATCAGCGAGGCCTGTTTGCGGATGGCGTCAGGCCGCATGGGGGTGGCAGACCAGAAGGTGGGGCGGGTGACGAAGCCGCGCACGTCGGACCGGCGGATGAGGGGGATGTGTTCGCCAAATTTCTTCTGGTGGAGGGCGATCAGCCATTGGCGGTGCTGGTTTTCCTCGGCCGCCATGTCGTCGAAGATTTTGGCCGAGGCGGGATAGTCGGCGCGCAGCATTTCGGCGAAATCGGCGTAGACGCGACTGTCTTCTTCCTCGTTGGCGATGGCGAGGGCCAGGACTTCACGCTCGGTGAGGTCGGAGAAGTTGCGCATGCGGTGGTTGTGGCGGCTTGGGCTGCGAAATCAAGCAAAAAACGCATGACGCCCTGCCCTGCCCTGCCTGATGGAGGGGGCGAGGCAAACGCGAGGTTTTTGGACGACCGCCGCGGCGTGGCCTGGGCCGTGACACCCGAGGGAGCCCGAAAAGAGCCCCTGTTTCGTTGGCGGAAACGAGGGGGGACGGGCATGCCCCCCCTGACGGCGATCCGGTTCAGCCGGTGGCTTGGATGACACCATTGACGCCTTGTGGGAAGAACAAGCCGGCTGTGCCGGTGGGGCTGCCGTAGACGATGTTCAGCACGTGGCTGGTGGTGCGGGCAAAGACCTGGGAGTAGCCGTTGACGACATCGAGTTGCTGCATGCCGTTTTTGATCAGGCCGTAATCGTCGCGGCCGGCGCCGTCGAGCTTGTCGCGCAGGTTTGCGATCTGGTCGGTGGTGCGCAGGATGCCGGTGCTGGGCATGGCCTGGTTGAGCTTGGCGAGGAGCGCGCGGTTGGCGCCGGCATGATAGGCCTCGGTGCCGCAGATGCTGGCGGCGTATTGGATATCCTGCTTGGCGGTGAGGGCGAGGGTGGCGCCGTTATAGGCGGTGGCCCCGACATCCTCGAAGGTGAAGGCGCCGAGGAGGAAATTCACCTCGTTCGCGAAGGGGTCGAAGGTTTCGCCGAAGCCGGCGGCCTGGGCGAGCGTGTTCCAGGCGGTGCCGAGGTTGATGGCGGGTTCGGCGACGGCATAGGACCCGAGGGCGGAGCGCAGGAATAGAACGTGGTTCATTTCGTCATGCGCGAGTTGGAAGGCGTATTGGCGGATGACGGGGTCGGTGAAGGTGACCATGGGGGTGGGCGGGGTGGAGATGACGCCGCCATAGGTGCCGGTGCCCATGGTATCGGAGGCGGGCAGGCCCTGGCCGGTGGTGGCGCGGAGGTAATATTCGGCTTCGAGATATTCGAGGTTGAGGGCGAAGTTGAAGACGTCGAGATCGGTGATGGTGCCGGCGGCGGCTTTTTCGGGCAGACCCATGGCGCCGGCGAGAGCGAGACCGGCGATGGAGCCGGAGGCGGCACCGAGGAAGCCGCGGCGGTTCGGCCGGGCGAGCGCGGCAGGCAGGTTCAAGTCGGTCATGATGGTTCCTTCACGGGTGGTTTTGGCCGATGATGGCATCAGGCGGACGGGAGAGCCGTCGGCGGACATACGGCCGGGCGGGTGGCGTGGATGCGATGGATACGAAACTGTCATGAAAGCGGGCCGCGGCCGGGCTGTCATGAAAGCGGGGCGCGGGCATGAGCGGGGCGTCGGAGGCCGCAGACCTGTTCTGGCCGCCGGCTTCCGCGCTGCTGCAATGGCTGGGTCTGCCGGCGGCGCCACCGGCCGAGACCGAGGTGACCGTGCCGGGGCGGGGGTTGCGCCGGGTGATGGATGCCTATGTGGCGCGACTGCCGTTCGATGCGGAGTTCTATCTGGCGACCTACCCGGACCTGGCAGCGGCGTGCGCGGCCGGAACGATTTCGGACCCGCACCGGCATTTCGTGACACGCGGGTTCTGGGAGGATCGGATGCCGGTGGCGCCGGCCTTCGACCCCGAGTTTTACACGCAACACTACCCGGATATGGCGGCGCTGCGCGCGGCCGAGGGGGACGCGGCACTGGCCGCGCATTTTTTCCGTTATGGCCGCTGGGAAGGGCGGCTTGGCCACCCGTTGCAGCAGGCCAAGCAGGCCGAATGGGGGATTGCGCCGGTAAACCGGACGATGCCGCTCGCGCACCGAAGTGTGGCGCAGGCGCTGGTGCGGGCGTTCCGGGAGCCGGTGATCGCGCCGCCGCCGCTGGGGTTTCGTGGCGGGCCGGAATTGGGGGCGCACGCGATGGACGATTTTCTGCGGCATCGGCGGCATGGCGCGCCGGTGGACAGCGGGGTGACGGATGCGCCGGTACGGGACACCCTGGCCGGGGAATACGTGTATGCCGGGCCGAGCCACAATCATTTCGGGCACGTGATGTCGGAGACCTTACACCGGATATTGCCGGCACGGAGGTTTTTCGACTGCCGGCAGGTACTGGTGGTTGCCGGCCACCAGGGAGCGCCACCGGCGGGGTTCGGCCTGCTTTCGGCCGTGCAGCAGCAGGCGCTGCGCTTTCTGGGTGTCGCGCCGCGGGAGGTGACGGTGCTCAGGGACGACCGGATCGTGGAGACGCTGCACGTGGCGCAGCAAGGCGCCGAACTGGGCAGCGCGCCACGACCGGATTACCTGGAGATGCTGGCGGCGTATACCGGGCCGAGGCTCGACGAACTGGCCGACACCACCCCGATGCCGGCGCGGGTTTATGTGTCCCGCAGCCGGATCCGCACGCATGGCGTGCTGCTGGGCGAGACCTATCTGGAACGACAATTGGCGATGGAGGGATGGCATATTTTTCACCCTGAGACGGTGGACCTGGTAACGCAAATGCAGATGTATTACCGAGCAGAGGCAATCATTTTCGCGGGCGGCTCTTCCTGCCATGGCACGGAATTGTTCGGCACCCGACAGCTGAAGCGCTGCTTCGTGCTGCCGCGAGGGCATACGCCGGCGGACTATTATCGGACCTTGCTGGGGCCGCGCTGCGCCGCCTATGCCACCCTGCCGGAGGCGCCGCTGATCGGCAGCGCGGTGCGCCATGCGGATGACAACGCGGTGCAGCCGCAATGGGGCGTGAGTATGCTGGTGATGCCGCTGCTGCGGGCAGCCCTGCGCAGCCATGGCCTGGCACAACTGCCTTATTTCCGCAACGATGTGTATCGACAGCAGGCGCTGGCGGATTTCGAAACCTATTTGCATGAAGTGCGCACGCAGGAATCGGCCATGATCCGGATACGGGACGAGCCGGAATTGCGTGCCCTGGCGCAGGATGTGCTGGCACTTTTGAGTTGACCGAACCCCACCGAGGAAAGCCGGAACAATGACCGATACCGTGGCGGAAGCCGTGCCGTTCGACCTGCTGGCGACATGGCTTGCGGAGGCGGAGCGGACCGAGCCCAACGACCCCAACGCGATGACGCTGGCGACCGCGGATGCCGAGGGGCGGCCGAGTGCGCGGATCGTGTTGCTGAAGGGGATGGACGGCGCCGACCACGGCGCGAGACGGGGTGTGGTGTTCTATACCAACCTGCAAAGCCGCAAGGCCTGGGATTTGCGGGCGAACCCGCGAGCGGCACTGCTGCTGCACTGGAAGACGCTGCGCCGGCAGGTGCGGATGGAGGGCGCGGTGAGCCTGGTGTCGGATGCTGAGGCAGATGCGTATTTCGTGACCCGCCCGCGTATTTCCCGGCTTGGCGCCTGGGCGTCGGACCAGTCGCGGCCGCTGGACGCGCGCGCGACCCTGTCGGCCCGTGTCGCCGAGGCGGAGGCGCGGTTCCCGGATGAGACCGTGCCGCGGCCACCGCATTGGGGGGGATATCGGCTGGTGCCGGACGGCTTCGAGTTCTGGCAGGACATGCCGTACCGGCTGCATGAGCGTACGGTATTCGCGCGCGATGACGCGGGATGGCGCACCGGAAAGCTGTATCCGTGACGGCACCGCAAGCCGGCGGACCGGCGCCACGTTGCGCCTATCTGCCGCGCCATGCGGAGATCGTGCGGGGGTTTGGGCTCGCGCCCGATTTCGGCAGCTTTGAGACGGTGCGCGTGGACCGGCGCTTCCTTGAGTTCTTTATTGAAGAATATGCGCGGCTGATACCCTTCGATGCCGGATTTTACGCGCGCTGCTACGCCGACCTGGCCGAGGCTGCTTCCCGGGGAACGGTGCCCGACCTGCATGCGCATTTCGTGGCCAACGGTTTCCGGGAAGGCCGGCTACCCGGCCCGCCCCGGTTCGACCCGGTTTATTATCTGGAGAGCAACCCCGACCTGGTTGGGCTGCACGAAAGTGGCGGGGCGCCGGCGCTGCTGGCGCATTATTTGCGCCATGGCCGGGCGGAAGGGCGGTTTGGCCACCCGCTCGAGCGCATGGACGCCGAACGCTGGCGCCAATACGTGCCGGTGGGGCGGAACAACCTGGCGCGCGCGTGTGTGGACGACGCGGTGGTTCGGGCGTTCCGCCCGCCGGCCATTGCCCCCGACCAGCGGGGGTTCCGCGGCGGGCCGGAACTGGGGGATACGCCGCTGGCGGATTTGCTGCGCCACCGCCGTGGCGGGCGCGCGGTGGACCGATGCCCCACGGACGACACGCCCGACCATATCCACATGACCCCCCTGCCCTTGCCTGGCCATTATGCTTATGGCGGCATCGCCTACGCGCATTTCGGCCATGTAATGGCGGAGACCATCCACCGGGTGTTGCCGACGCGCCGGTTGTTTGGCCGGCGCAAGCTGTTGTTCGTGGATGAATTCACCGGCGCGCCCCCTTCGGGATTCGACAGCCTGCCGCAGACCCAGCGCGAGGCTCTGGCCTATTTGCAGGTGCCGCCCGAGGACGTGGTGGTGCTGCACGATGACCGGGTGGTGGATCGGCTGGAAATTGCCCAGCAAGGGTGCGAACTGAACGGGGTGGCGCACGCGGAGTATCTGGCGATGCTGACCGAGTTCAGCGCCGCCCGGCTGGACGCGGCGTGGCCAGGGGGGGAGGAGGCACGGCGGGTTTACGTCTCCCGCAGCCGACTGAGCGACCGCGGGCTTTTGCTGGGCGAGACCTACCTGGAACGCCAACTGGCGTTGGAGGGCTGGACCATATTCCACCCACAGGCGCACAGTCTGATAGAGCAGATGCAGAGGTATTACCGGGCGGAGATTTTGGTTTTCGCGGGCGGATCCGCGATTCACGGCACCGAATTGCTGGGGGTGGGACAGCTTGGCGACTGTTTCATATGGCCGCGCTGGGACACCCAGACCCGGTTCTACCATAAGGTGCTGGCGCCACGCGCCCGACATGTGCGCACCTTGCCCCCCGCCTGCCTGCTGGGCAGCCCGGTGGTGGATGCGGCGACCGGCGCGCGCCAGGACCAGTGGGGGGTGAGCCTGCCCAACTGGGCGGCACTGGTGCACGCCCTGCGCGCCGAGGGCCTGGCCGAACTGCGCCATTTCAACGCCGATATCGCACGGCGCGCGGCACGGGCGGAACTGGCCGAGTATATCGGGAATATCAGGAAACTAGGCGAGATCGGGCTGCCCCTGGTGGACGCCTCGGGGTTCGCGCGCTTCGAGGCCGAGGTAATGACCCTGATTTGACCCGGGTATCGGTCCGGTTGGCGATGGTGGCCCGGCAAAACCCGGCGACGCGGGCTTCCGATTTTTTTCGCGCGCGGCAGGACGAGCTTTACTTTCCCGAGACGTTCGCGGGAGGATGACGGCACATAGGTGAGGGAGGGCGATATGTGGCGCGGTGCCTTGGCGGTGGTGGTAGGCCTGATCATGACCGGCCCGGCCGGGGCGGGTTCGTTGCCATGCCAATTGTCGCTGGCCACTGTGTTGCCGCTGACGATGGAGCCGAATAGCGGCATATATTCGACCGAGGCGAAGATCGATGGCAGGCCGATCACGTTATACGTGGATACCGGCGACCCGGTGACGCGGCTGCCGCGATCGGCGGTGCCGGACACGTCGCGCCTGTTCGCCCGCGGCGAGGCGGTGGGCGTCGAGGGCAAGGGGGTGAGCCAGGAGCGGGGCACCGTGAGCGGGTTTCAACTGGGACGGCTACACGCGGATATCATTGCCGATGTCTACTCGGGTGGGAAGATCGCGCACGGGCTGCTGGGCATGAGCACGATTGGCCAGTATGACATAGATTTCGATATTCCGGATAGGGAATTACGGCTGTTCACCGCGAGCGGGGAGTGTTCGCACCCGACGGTTCTGCTGCATGGGAATTTGTTCCCGGTGGCGGAGGTGACCGCGGGATCGGAATCGATGGCGATGCGGGTTTTGATTCCGGTGACGGTGGGGGGCAAGACGTTCACCGCGGTGGTGGATACGGGTTCGGCGGTGAGTTCGATCGGGTTGGACGCGGCGCATGCGATCGGGGTAAGCGATACGATGCTGGCCCGCGACCGGCATGTGGGCATGATGATGGTGGGCGGGCGGACGGCCGTTCCGGTGCATCAGTTCAGCCAAATGGATATCGGCGATCTGGTGTTCCAGAACCCGCGCCTGCTGGTGACGAAGCTGGTGGGCACGCGGGATGCGCAGGTGCTGCTGGGCGAGGACTTTTTGCGCAACGCCCATTTGTGGATTTCCCATTCGTCGAATACGGTGGTGTTCCAGGTGCCGGCGGCGCCTTCCCCACCGCTGCCGAAGGGCGCGGGGTGAGGGCGCGCGGCGGATGATGGCAAAGGGCTGGGGCGAATGACGGGCTGGTTGGCAGGTGCGTATCTTTGGGTGAAGGCGGCGCACGTGATTTTCGTGATTTTCTGGATGGCGGGCCTGCTCATGCTGCCGCGCTATCTGGCATATCAGGCGGCGACCGCGCCGGGCTCGGCCGAGGACCGGCTGTGGGTAGCGCGGGTTGGCCGCTTGAAGCGGATCATTCTGACCCCGGGGCTGATCGTGACCTGGGTGTTGGGGCTGAGCCTGGCGCTGAGTTACGGCATGGCCCATGCCTACTGGCTGCACGCCAAGATATTCCTGGTAGTGTTACTCTCCGGGTATCATGGCTGGGGGGTCGCATCCGCACGCAAGATGGCGGCGGGGGCGCGGCCCTATTCGGAGACGACGCTGCGGCTGCTGAACGAAGTGCCGAGCGTGTTCGTGATTCTGATCGTGATTTTGGTGGTGGTGAAACCGTTCTGAGGTGACAGCGTGCATGTAGAGCCGCCCAGGGCGCCCCATAGCGCGCGCGAGTTTCTGCGCGAATATGGGATGATAGTGCTTTCGGTGCTGACGGCGCTGGCGCTGGAGCGCGTGGCGGTGGCCTGGAGCAACCGGAATGACGCGGCGGCGAGCCGAGTGCGGATAGAGACTGAGCTGCGGCGGGATTTGGCGGATTTGCGCCATTCCGAGGCGGAAAACCGCAAGGGCATGGCGGTGGTGCAGAAGGTGCTGAGCCCGCTGCTGAAGACGCTGGCGGCCGGCGACGCGCCCGCCCCGAAGCTCGACCCGAAGGAAATGTTCTCGATTTCGATTTCGATGCCGAGCTGGCAGCATAGCGCCTGGGATACGGCGATCGCCGACCGCTCGGCCGAGCATATCGCGTTTCCGGTACTCTCGAAATTCGCCGCCGCTTAT
>JAJXVA010000098.1 GCA_021782435.1 Pseudomonadota bacterium | reverse complement strand
TGGCCCCACCCCCCCGCCATCCCGCATCCCGCCATTCCGCCCCCCGCCGCACCGCCAGCGCCGAGGTCGGCCTCGCCGCCCTGCGGGACCGTCTGCGCGCGGGGGAAATCACCGCCCGCGCCGCGCTCGAGGCCCAGTTCGCCCGCATCGATGCCACGCCAGGCGCCGCGGGTGCCCTGCTCTGGCAAATGCGCGCGGCCGCCCGCGCCGCCGCCGATGCCGCCGACCGCCACCGCGCGGCCAACCAGCCCCTGCCGCCCCTGCACGGCGTCGCCATGGCCCACAAGGATATTTTCGCCATCGCCGGCCATCCCCAAACCGCCGGTTCGGCGTTCTGGCGAAATCACGTCGCCGACCACACCTCCTCCGTCATCGCCCGCCTGCTGGCCGCCGGCAGCCTGGTCTTCGCCGGCCTGCACATGGCCGATTTCGCCCAGAACCCCACCGGCCTCAACGCCCACTGGCCGGATTGCCTCAACCCGTGGGACGCGGCGCGCATCCCCGGTGGCTCGTCCTCCGGCTCGGGCGTCGCGGTCGCGCTCGGCCTCACCCCGGCCGCCCTCGGCACCGATACCGGCGGCAGCATCCGCCTGCCCGCCGCCTGTTGCGGCATCACCGGTCTCAAGCCCAGTTGGGGGCGGGTCAGCCGCGCCGGCGTCGTGCCGCTATGCGAAAGCCTCGATTGCATCGGTCCGCTCGCCCGCACCGCGCGCGACTGCGCCATCCTGCTCGATGTCATCACCGGCCCCGATGCCGCCGACCCCACCGCCACATCCCTGCCGCCAACCGGCTACGAGGCCGCCCTCGGCCAACCGGTCGACCACCTCACCCTCGCCACCGCCCCGCATCTCTGGGACCCCGGCACCCCGCCCGATATCCTCGACGCGGTCGACGCCGCGCTCGCCGTCTTCGCGACCCTCGGCGTCGGGCACCGCGCCGTCACCCCCCCGCACTGGGACGCGATCGTCACCTATGGCGCCACCATCGGCCGCGCCGAGGCCGCCGCCCTGCACGCCAACTGGATGCGTGAGGACCCCTCCCGCTTCGTCCCCCACGTCGCCGCGCGCCTCTACCCGGGCTATGCCGTGCCCGCCACCCACTACATCGAGGCGGTGCGTAACCGCGCCCCCTTGCTGCACGCCTTCTGTGATGCCGTGTTCGGCGCGGCCGATGTCCTGGCCCTGCCCACCCTGCCGGGCCGCGTGCCCACCCGCGCCGAAACCGACATGGACACCGCCCGCCCCGGCACCGACTCCGCCTTCTTCGCCACCGGCAACCACGTCCGCCCGTTCAACTATCTCGGCCTGCCCGCGCTGACCCTGCCCATCGGCTTCGACGCCAATGCCCTGCCCATCGGCCTGCAACTGGTCGGCCGTCCCTTCGCCGAGGCAACCCTCCTCACCCTCGCCGATGCCTACCAGGACGCGACCGGCCTGCCGCCGCTGGTCGCCCCATGAACCGCTAACGGACCCCGTAACGGACCCGTAACGGATCCGGCAACGGACCCGGCGGCGGTCCGAACCCATACCGGTCCGGCGCTAGAACGGCGCAATCGCCCCCAGCACCTGTTGCCCCCAGGGCTTCTGTTGCGCGTAGGTCAGGTCGCCGCGCCCGCCATAGCTTATCCGCGCCTCGGCGATGCGGTCGCTCGAAATCGTGTTGTCGCTCGCAATATCCTCGCCGCGGATAACGCCGGTCACGGTCAGCACCCGCAACTCGTCGTTCACCCGCATTTCCTGCCGCGCCATCACCACCAGATTGTCATTCGCCAGCACTTGCGTCACCACCCCGGCCAGGCGCAGCGTCACGCTCTCGTTGCGCGCCACCTGCCCGGTGGTGGTGGTGGCATCCGTGCTGCCGGTATTGGTGGTGGCGGCGCTGGCATTGGGCACGCTGCCTCCCGCCGCGCCGAATATCTTCGGAAACAAATTGGCCAGGCCCAGTATGTTCGGCACCCCCAGGGTCTCGTTGCTCAGCCGGGAAATCGTCGTGTTGTCCTGCAACGCGGCATTATCCGCGACATTGACCAGTATCGTCACCAGATCCCCGACCGAGGAGGCGCGCTGGTCCTTGAGAAAATCCTTCGCCCCCACCCGCCACAGGCTGGCCGGCGCATTGGGCGGCGGGGGTGGCGGCGTCGTCGGCAGCGTCACCTCGTGGTAGCCCGCCACCCTGGTCGGGTTCGCGCTCGGCGTCATCCCCGGCGGGCTGCCCACCTCCGAAAGCCGCGTCATCATCCCGCAGCCGCCAAGCAGCGTCGGCGCGGCCAGGGCGGCAAGACATCTCGGCAACAGCCTGTTCATGGTGTCATCGTCCGATATTCAGGGTCGGGCATCGCCGGCGGCGCCGACGGGTCCACCCGCACATGGTTGTTGCCGATAACCTGCGCCGATAATTTTGCCCCCGAGGTCGCGTTGCGCACGAAAATCTGGTCGCCCACCGCGCCATCCTGCAGCGCCTCGCCCACCGCCGAAACCGAAAGCCCCGGCAGGTCCAGGTCCATCATCACCCGCGTCATCCGCCGCACCACCATCGGCCGCTCCACATCGGCCGCGGTCACCGGCGCGCCCTCGCGCACCACGTGGCGCAGTTGCTGGCCCACCAGCAAGGCCGGGTCGGCGCCGCCACCATCGGCCAGAAACACCGCCCGCACCGGCCGCACCGCCAGATCGCCCGCCGAAATCACCCGCCCGGCCTGCAGAACATGCGCCGCCACCACCGCCTGGCGCAGCGTATAGACATTGCCGATCAGGCGGAAATGAATTTCCCCATCCGGCGTATCCACCGCCATCATCGCCGCGAATTGCGGGGTGGTGCCATTATATTGCAGCGAATCCAGCACCACGTGCGGGGGCGCGCCGGTATCCACCATCGGAGATTGAAAATCCGGCACCGAAACCTGTAGCCCCACCCCATCGGTCTGTCCCGCGTTCGCCGCCTCCGCGGCCAGGGCCGGCTTCAGCACCGCCAGTATCGCGGCCAGGTCCACCATCTGCCCCGGCCGGCGAATGACCGCCGAGGTCGCGCGCGGCGTCCAGTTCACCCCGTACGCCTTCGCGATCGCGGCCAGTTGCGAGGGCGGCACCGTGATGCTCTGCCCCGGCGCCGGCCCCGGCCCCAGCGCCGTCCGTCCCAGATCCCCGAGCCCCGACCACAGATCCGCCAAATGAATGACCGACCCGTGCACCACCCCGTCGGGGTTCAGCACCACCGCCGGCGCGGCGCCGGCGCGCAAGGTCAGCGCCACCATCATCGCCCCCGCCAGCCCCGCCACCGTCCCTGTCCGTCGGCGCATCACACCCCTCCCTCGCGCTCAGTGCAGATTGGTCAGGGTGGACAACATCTGGTCCGATGTCGTGATCACCCGGCTGTTCATCTCATAGGCGCGCTGGGCGGTGATCAGGTCAGTGATTTCGGTCACCACGTTCACGTTGCTGGTCTCGATGAAGCCCTGCTGAATGGTGCCGAAGCCCGGCGTGTCCGGGTTGCCCTGCACCGCATTCCCCGAGGCCGCGGTCTGCACGAACAAATTACTGCCCTGGGCATCCAGCCCGGCCTCGTTCGGAAACGTCGCCAGCTGCAACTGCCCCACCGTGCTCGGCGTGGTCGACCCCGCGAGCGTTATCTGCACCTGCCCGGCCTGGTTTATCGTCACCGATTGCGCGTTGGTCGGAATGGTGACCCCGGGTTGCACCGTGTAGCCATCCGCGGTCACGATCGTGCCCCCCGGGGAAAGCGCGAACGTGCCATCGCGCGTATACGCGGTCTGCCCCGAAGGCAGCGTCACCTGGAAATACCCCTGGCCCTGAATAGCGAGGTCCAGGCTGTTGCCGGTCTGCTCCAGATTGCCCTGTTCACATATCCGGTAAATCGCGGCGGTCTTGACCCCGAGACCCACCTGCGCGCCCGACGGCACGATCGACCCCGTGTCCGAACTCGCCGACCCCGCGCGCCGCAAATTCTGATAGATCAGGTCCTGGAATTCCGCCCGGCTGCGCTTGTAGCCGGTCGTCGTCTCATTGGCGATGTTGTTCGAGATCACCTCGACATTGGTCTGCTGGGCCTGCATGCCCGAGCCGGCGATATCCAGCGCCCGCATGATGTGTTTCCTCGCCTTATGCCGGTTGCGTGATCTTCTGGATCGCATTCGCCATGCGATCGCTCTCCGCCTGCTCGAAGGCGGTGACGAACTGGAATTCCCGTAACAGGGTCATCATGCGCGTGGTCTCCAGAATGGGGTTCACGTTGCTGCCCTCGACCGCGCCCTGCACCAGTTGCGGG
Organism: Pseudomonadota bacterium; assembly: GCA_021782435.1. Classification (GTDB taxonomy): domain Bacteria; phylum Pseudomonadota; class Alphaproteobacteria; order Acetobacterales; family Acetobacteraceae; genus JAJXVA01. Next base: position 4,566 of record JAJXVA010000098.1, on the reverse strand, counting down.
CTGGTCACCGGCGTCGTGCCGGAAGCCCCGGGGTCGAGCAGCCGGTCCCCCTCCGCCTTCGCCCCGTTGGGCGCGTTCAGCGTCACCACCCCGATCCGCCCGAGCACGCCATTGCGTGTCGAAACCGTGCCGTCACCGGCAACCGTGATACCCGTCTCACCGGGCGCGATCTGCATCGGCTGGCCGCTGTCGCTCAGCAGTTTATTCCCCGCGAAATCGGCAATGGTGCCGTCCGGCAGCAATGAAAACCGCCCGGCCCGGGTCACGCGCACGCCGCGCGGCGTCTGCACCGTGAAATACCCCGCCCCCGTGATCGCAAGGTCCAGCGGGTTGCCGGTCTGCTGCAACGCCCCGGCGCGGTCCTCGCGGTAGGTCGCGCGCATCTCGGTGTAGTTGATCGGGTTGTCCCCCGGGGGCAGGCTGCCCGCCCCCTGGCGGCTCAGCCAGGCCCCGAACAATACCCGCCCGGCCTTGAACCCCGGCGTGTTGGCATTGGCCAGGTTATTGGCCAGCACATCCATCACCTGGCCCTGGGCCATCAGTCGGGACAGGGCAATATCGGTCGCGTTCTGCATGCTGGCTCCGCTCGGTCACACCGCCAGCCTATCTATCCAAGTTTCATGCCACCCCGTTGGGTCCGCCCCGTTGGGTCTACCGCGCGGGCGCAACCCCCGCCGCGCCGCCCGGTTCGGCTGCCGGGCGGCAGTTTATGCCGGGCGCCGTCCTGCCACCCCGGCGCGCCCGGCTCAGCCCTCCGGCCGGCCCGCCAACTCGGTCACCAGGTCGCGTTCCGCATCGGTCAGGTCCACCGCGTGCTGGCCAATCGTGCCGCTGCGGAAAAAACTCGTGTCATCGGTCTCGCCCGGCTGCCGCCCGCCCGACATCGCCGCGAACGAACACGTCGTGACCGAGGCGGCAATGATCTCATCGGTCACATCGACCCCGTCGAGATGTTCATACAGGCGCCGGAACTGCGCCGCCGGGTCCGCCACCAGCTCCTCGTAGCGCACCCGCAACAGCCGCTCGCCCAGCTTGTCGCACGCCCGATCGACATTGTGGTTGTGCTCGTTCCAGCGCGACAGCGCGTGCCGGATCAATTCCCGCCGCCGCGCCGTATCGCCCTTGATATCGGTCAGGCTGCCCGCCCGCAGGCCATGATACAGCACCGATACCGCCACATCCCGCGGGTCGCGGCGAATATCGATGAAGCGGCTGAACGGAAACAACTGGTCGAGCTCGTCCAGGTGCCGGGAATATGCGGGCGTCTTGTCCCCCCACCACAGCAACCCCAGCTCCGCCATGGCGGAATTCCGCCCGCCCCGCTCGGGTCCGCGCCGCCGCCGCTTCTGGCGCAGTTCCGGCACCGCCCGTCCCATCAACCCGACGATCAACGGCCGGATCAGCCGCAACGCGTCCTCGCCGTCGATTTCCGGGTAAAACGGCTCGCCGCTGTAAACGGCCTCCGCCACCACCGCCAGCTTGCGGTTGTAGTGCCGCAGCAGCGCCTGCATCGGCAGCACGATCTGTTCCACGAAATGGCCTTCGCCGAAACACGCGATCTGCGGGTGCGCGTTCATGATCGTCTGCAGCCAGGTAGTGCCGGATTTCGGCGCCCCCATCACAAAGAACGGCCTCACCTCGTCGGTCCCGCGGCCGACCCCGGAGCCCCCCTTGGAGCCCCCCCCGGAGCCGCCCCCGGAGCCCCCCCCGGAGCCACCCCCGGACCCAGGTTCGGCCCAGGGTTCGGCCCAGGGTTCGGCCCAGGGTTCGGCGTTGTTCTCGCCCTTGGTCCCACCGTTGCTCCCGCCGCCGGCGCGCCCGGCTTGTCGAAACTGGCCAGGCGCTGCTCGGCATCCAGTCGCCACGGCGCATCCGGTGGCGCCTGGGCCAGCGCCGCGCGGAACAGCGCCGCCGATTGCGCGCTCACCCGCCCCTCCAGCCGGCTGCGCGCCTCCGCCACCTCGGCCGCCAGCGTCGGGTCGAACCGTATCGCCAGCGCCTGCGCCCACGCGCCGGCGGCGGCGTTCAGGTCACCCTCGGAATCCTGCAAATTCCCGAGCAGAATATAGCCGCGCCGCGCCAGCTCCGAATGCGGGTCGAGCGTCGCGATCTTGGCCTTCAGTTTCGCCTCCAGTTGCGCCGCGTGCGCGGCATCCCGCTGCATCGCCACCTGGCGCATCGCCAGGGGCTGGGCCGGCAGTCCGGGCACCGCGTTCGAATATAAATAGAGCGGCAGCGCCACCAGCGGCACCAGCCCCATCAGCGCCGGCACGATCCAGCGCCGTCCCTGGCGCGGGGTCTCGGTTATCGCCGCCTCGGCCAGGGCCCGGCGCTCGATCTCCATCGTCGCCGCCGCGTGTTCCGCCGCCCCGATCCGGCTATCGGCCAGGTCCCGGTCCAGTTCCGCCCGCTGCGCCCGGTACAGCGCCAGCGCCGCCTCGCGCCGCATCCGCGCCCGCCCCGGGCGCAGCACGGTCCACACCAACGGGCCCAGGCAGATCAGGGCCACCACCGCGAGTTTCAGCCAGATCATGTATCCAGCAGCGCCCGTGCCCGCGCCCGTTCCGCCTCGCTCAGGCTCGGCGGCGGTCGCGCGTCCCGCCGCCCCAGCGCCGCCGCGCCCGCGCCCAGGCCCAGCGCCAGCACCGGCGAGAGCCACAACACCCAGGTCAGCGGCTCGAAGGGCGGCCGCAACCGCACGAAATCGCCATAGCGCGCCACCATCCAGGCAATCACCTGCGTGTTGCTCTTACCCGCCGCCACCTGCTGGCGCACGATCAGGCGCAGTTGCTTGGCCAGTTTCGCGTCGCTGTCCTCGATCGTCATGTTCTGGCACACGAGGCAGCGCAACTGGCCGCCGATCGCCTCGGCGCGCAGTTCCTCGGCGTGGTTCGGCAGTATCTCGGCCGGGTCGGTCACCGCCCAGGCCCGCCCCGGCGGCGCCAGCGCCAGCACCACCAGCAAAGGCCAGACCCGCCTCATGGACCGGACCCGCCTCATGGACCAGACGCGCCTCATGGATACGCCGCCACCAGGCGGTTCAGCCGATCCATCCCCGAACCCTCGGTCAACGGCCCGGCCCAGCGCCAGCGAATTATGCCGTGGCGGTCGATGTAATAGGTTTCCGGCACGCCATACAGCCCGAAATTGATCGCCGTCGTGCCGCTGTCGTCGCGCGCCAGCCGTGTATAGGGGTTGCCGTTACGGGTCAGAAACGCCGCCGCATCGGCCGGCTTGTCCTGATAGGCCACCCCCCAGATCGGAATCGCCTTCGCGTCGTGCAGCGCCATCAGGGTCGGCGCCTCCTGCAGGCAGGGCACGCACCAGCTGGCAAAAAAGTTAATCAGTATCGGCCGGCCGGCGGCCAGAACATCGGCCTTGGAAAATCCCGCCGCCGCCGCGCTCAGCGCCGGCAGAACAAACTCCGGCACCGCATGGCCAACCCGCGGGTCGCCCACCGCGTGCGGGTCATAGGTGCCGCGGGTCATCCGCCGCAGCAACGCCAGGCTGCCCAGCCCCGCCGCCGCCGCCACGCCGAGCGGAATGCCCAGCAGCAGGCGCCGCCGCACCCGGTCGGGCTGGGTTGCCTCGGTCATCCCGGTCAGGCCGGCACCGCGGGTATGTGCGCCCGCGCCGGCGCGCCCACCCGCACCCGCCGCCGGTCCGCGAGCGATATTCCGCCCCCCGCCGCCATCACCAGCGCGCCCAGCCATATCCACGGCGCCAGCGGGTTGAAATGCAGCCGCAGCACCACCCGTCCCTCGCTCTCATCGCCCAGCGCCGTATAGAGATCGAACAGGAAATTGGTCCGGATCGCGGTATCGTTGGTGGTCTGCTGCTCGAGCGGAAACGACCGCCGCCCCGGGTGCAGCACCGCCACCACATGCCCGTCATGGCGCACCGTCACGGTTGCCACCCGGGCCACGTAATTCGGCCCCTGCACGGTCGTCAGGCCATCCAGCGTCCACGCATAGCCGGCCAGTTGTGTCGTCTGCCCCGGCGTCACCGCCACGATCGCCTGCTGCGACAGCGCCATGCCGGCAATGCCGGCCACCGTCACGCCCAGCCCCGCATGCGCGATCGCCGAGCCCCAGGTCGCCAGCCGCAACCCGCGCGCCCGCGTCCAGCTCTGCGCCAGCGGCGCGCGGAACAGCCGGGTGCGCTCCGCCAGTTCCGCCGCCGACCCGGCAATGATCCAGGCCGAGGCCAGAAACGCCAGCGCCGGCATCACCCTGTGCCAGCCGATCACCACCACCGCGCCGACCATCGCCGCGATCGCGGCCGCCCACCACAGCCGGGCAAAGGCCGGCAGCAATTCCGCCCGCTTCCACGACAGCGTCGGCCCCACCGCCATCGCCAGCAGCAGCGGTATCGCCAGCGGAAACACGGTCGCGTTGAAGAACGGCGCGCCCACCGAGATTTTCGCCCCCACCAGTTCGGCCAGCAGCGGGAAGGTCGTGCCGGTCAGCACCACCGCGCAGATCGAGCACAGCAATATGTTGTTCACCACCAGCATCCCCTCGCGGGAAACCGGCGCGAACAGGACCGCCGGTGCGAGATCCGGCG
>JAJXVA010000097.1 GCA_021782435.1 Pseudomonadota bacterium | reverse complement strand
CCCGCATGGTGATCACGGGCGATCTGTCGCAGATCGATCTGCCGCCGAACACGCGGTCGGGGCTGGCGGATGCGCTGGATACGCTGGAGGGCCTGCCCGGCATCGGGGTGGCGCGGTTCGACCGGCGCGATGTGGTGCGCCACCCGCTGGTGGCGCGGATCGTGGAGGCGTACGACCAGCGCGCCGCGGCTTTGGGCGAGAAGCGACGTGAACAGTATCGCGCCCAGGACCAGACCTGACCCGCCGGACGCGGCCGTTGCCCCGGCCGAGATCATCATCGCCCATCCGGGCTGGCGCCGCGCGGTGCCGGGGGTGGAGCGGCTGATCACGCGCGCGGTGGCGGCGGCGGGGGGCGCGGGGTCGGTGCGGCTGGATGGTGACCGGGCGGTCAAGCGCCTGAACTTTCGGTATCGCGGCCGCAACAAGCCGACCAATGTTCTGACCTTCGAGCCGGCGGCGCCGGGCCTGGGCGGTGACCTGGTGCTGGCGCTGGAAACCCTGAAGCGCGAGGCGCGGGCCGCCGGCAAGCCGGTTCGGCACCATCTGGCGCATCTGGTGGTGCATGGCGCGCTGCATCTGCGCGGCGCGGACCATGTGCGCGCGGGCGATGCGCGGCGGATGGAAATGCAGGAAGCCAGGGTTCTGGCGCGCCTGGGTATTCCCAACCCTTGGAAGTCGAAGTGAGCGAAGCGGGACGACACAGATTCATCGAGAAATTGCGGGAGCGGCTGCTGGGCCGCGAACATTCGCTGCGCGAATCGATCGCGGAACTGGTCAGCGAGGCGGCGCAGGACAAGGGCGGGCACGAAACCGCGCTGGACCGCCACGAAACCGTGCTGATCGCGAACGTGCTGCGGCTGCGCGACATCACGGCCGATGACGTGATGGTGCCGCGCGCGGATATCGTCGCGATCAAGTTGGATACGCCGCTGGACCAGACCCGCGCGCTGATCCGCCGCGAGGGGCATTCGCGATTTCCGGTTTATGGCGACCAGTTGGACGATATCGTCGGCATGATTCACATCAAGGATGTGTTCGCGCTCGACCAGGATGAACCTGGGTTTTCCCTGGCCAAGATATTGCGCATGCCGCTGCTGGTGGCGCCGCAGATTCCGGTGCTGGACCTGCTGCTGCAGATGCGCCAGGCGCGCATGCACATGGCGCTGGTGGTCGATGAATATGGCGGCATCGACGGGCTGGTGACGATCGAGGATCTGGTCGAGACGATCGTCGGCGATATTGCCGATGAACATGACGACCCCGAGGTTCAGCCGCTGATCGAGCGGGCGGACGGCATGTGGGATGTCGATGGCCGGATGCCGATCGAGGAATTCGAGACACGGTTCGGCCCGATTTTGACCGAGGACGAGCGGGACGCCGATATCGATACCGTGGCGGGGCTGGTGGTCACGCTCGCGGGCCATGTGCCGGCGCGCGGGGAAGTGATCGCGCACGAGTCCGGGCTGGAATTCAAGGTGCTGGACGCGGATCCGCGCCGGATCCGGCGGTTGCGGGTGCGGCGGGGGGCGGGCTAGGGCGCGACCGCGCCGTTCGTTCAGGGAACGACCCGCACCGCGCCGCGGGCGGCGCTGGTGGTGAGCAGCGCGTAGCTGCGCAGCGCCGTGGAGATTTGCCTTGGGCGGGAGGCGCGCGGCTGGAATTTGCCGATTTCGGCGCGGCGCCGGGCGAGAATGGCCTCCGGTACGTCGAGGGTGAGCGTCCGGTCCGGGATGGAGATGTCGATCCGGTCACCGTCCTCGACCAGGGCGATGGTGCCACCCTCGGCGGCTTCGGGGCTGACATGGCCGATGGAGAGACCCGAGGTGCCGCCGGAGAACCTGCCATCGGTGATCAGGGCACAGGCGGCGCCGAGCTTGACCGATTTGAGATAGCTGGTCGGGTAGAGCATTTCCTGCATGCCGGGACCGCCCTTGGGGCCTTCGTAGCGGATGACGATGACGTCGCCGGCGACGATCGTGCCGGACAGGATGGCGCTGACCGCGTCTTCCTGGCTTTCGAACACGCGGGCCGGGCCGGAGAAGCGCAGCTGCGCCGGATCGACCCCGGCGGTTTTGACCACGCAGCCCTGTTCGGCGAGGTTGCCATAAAGCACGGCGAGGCCGCCATCGGCGGAAAACGCGTGGGTCTGATCGCGGATGACGCCGGCCGCGCGGTCGCCATCGAGGCTCGGATAGAGGCAGTTCTGGCTGAACGGCTGGCTGGACCGGATTCCGGCGGGCGCGGCCAGATAGAAATTCCTGACGGAGGCGGATTCGGTTTCCCGGATATCCCAGTGGCGGAGAACCTCGCCGATGGGCTGGCCGAGCACCGTGGGGCAGGTTCGGTCGAGCCGTCCGGCGCGGTCGAGTTCGGCCAGGATCGCCATGACGCCGCCGGCGCGATGGACGTCCTCCATGTGGACGTCGGATTTGGCCGGCGACACCTTGCACAGGACCGGGGTGATACGCGACAGGCGGTCGATGTCGGTGAGGGTGAAGGGCACCCCGGCTTCGTGCGCGGCGGCGAGCAGGTGCAGCACGGTGTTGGTGGAGCCACCCATGGCGATATCGAGCCGCATGGCGTTTTCGAAGGCGGCGAAACTGGCGATGGATCGCGGCAGGGCGGAGGCGTCGTCGTGTTCGTACCAGCGGCGGCAGAGTTCGACCGCCAGCCGACCGGCGTTTTCGAACAAGTGCCGCCGCAGGGCGTGGGTGGCGAGCAGCGAGCCGTTGCCGGGCTGGGCCAGCCCCAGCGCCTCGGTCAGGCAGTTCATGGAGTTGGCGGTGAACATGCCCGAGCAGGAGCCGCAGGTGGGGCAGGCGGCGGACTCGATGGCGGCGAGTTGTTCGTCACTGACCTGGGGGTCGGCGGCGGCGACGATCGCATCGACCAGATCGGCTTTGGTGACTTCGCCGCGGTGATGGACCCGGCCGGCCTCCATCGGACCGCCGGAGACGAACACCGCGGGAATGTTCAGACGCAGCGCCGCCATCAGCATGCCGGGGGTGATTTTGTCGCAGTTGCTGATGCAGACCAGCGCGTCGGCGCAATGGGCGTTGGCCATGAACTCGACCGAATCCGCGATGATTTCGCGCGAGGGCAGGCTGTAGAGCATGCCGTCATGGCCCATGGCGATGCCGTCATCGACGGCGATGGTGTTGAATTCGCGGGCGATGCCGCCGGCCTGGTGGATGGCCTCAGCGACGATGCGGCCGAGATCCCGCAGGTGGACGTGGCCGGGGACGAATTCGGTGAAGGAATTGGCGACGGCGATGATGGGTTTGCCGAAATCGGCGTCCTGGACGCCGGTGGCGCGCCACAGGCTGCGGGCCCCGGCCATGTTGCGCCCGTGGGTGGTGGTGCGGGACCGGTAGGGTGGCATGCAGGCCTCGCCTCAGTGGCCGGCGGGCAGGTTGGTGAAGCCGAGGAACCCGGCTTCAGGTTTGGGGGAAACGTCGTCGGTGGTGGCGGATGACGGATCGGCGGCGGCCCCCGAGGGCAGGTTCACCGCGGTCCGGATGGTTTCGGGCGGGTTGCCCGGTTGCGGTGTGTCCTGGATGGCGGTGCCGCGCATGGACAGCAGCAGGAACGTGATGTCGTTGCGGCCGAGATCGACCGACATGGCGAGCGGCGTCTGGCCGAGTTCGTTATGCCCCGAGAGATCGGCGCCTCGGCCGATGGCCTCACGCGCGGCCGCGATATCGCCCCGGTTGATGGCGTCGAACAGAATTTGCGTGGGGTTCAGGTCGGACGTGTCCCGGTCGGGCGGGGCGGCGGGGATGGGGTGGGCATGCGAGCCGGGCAGGGTTGGCGGCGCCGCCGGGGTTTTGGACTTGTTGGTGTCCTGGTTCTGGTCCTGGTCCTGGGCCTCGGGCAGGCTGAGCGGGCTGACCGGGGCGTTGGCCACGCTGGAATCACCGGGGGGCGCGGCGGGCGCGGTCGGGGTGACGGTCTGGGCACGGGCCTGGATGGGCACCAGGCCGAGACTGAGCAGGGCGCAGACCGCGCCGCCTGAAATGAGCCGAACCATCAAAATCCTCGATCCATCCCTGGTGCTCCCCCGGGTGCCTCCGGCGGGGCGAAACAGTCTGTTCCCTGGAGCGGTTGCCACCGGACCGTGGGTCCGTCGGAACCGACGGCCGCGCGATGGCGGGGCGAATGGACGCCCATCATGGCCTGGTCGCCCGCGCCGGCACCGACTGGTCTGCATATACCGAGACGGCGACCTGGGCAATGTTTTGTTGGACACTGGCATCGAGCGTGATGCGTTCCGGCGCGACACCGTCCTGCGCCATGGCGTCCAGAACGGGTTCCACGAGCGTGGTCGCGGCGGTCATCGGCGCCTGCCCCGCCTTCACGGCGGTGGCGGGGAGCGCGACCTCGACCCGGAAATGGGTGGTGCCGTGCAGGGCCCGGGCGGAGGCGACGGCGTTGGCCAGGGTGGTGGCGTAGGGCACCTGGTCCTGTGGGTGGATGGTGATCAGCGGCAGACCCGAGCCCGATGCCAGCGCCGCCGTCAGCAGGTCGGGCGCAGGGGGGCGGGGATCGCCGCCAAAGCTTTCCTGGTCGATCAGGTGGCAGGCGCCGAGCAGACCCACCGCCGCGAACAACAGCGGCAGCCTGAGCGCGGGTCTGGCGAACGAATGGCCCATGGCCGATGCATACGCGATTGCAGGGGAACGGCAAGACGGCCGTTGGGGTGACAGGGTTACGCCTGCGGCCCGCCGGATCGTTCCGTGGTCGATCAGCGCGGGCGGCCCCCGTATCAGCGTTGCGACGCCGGGCGGGGCATTGTTGGCGCGGGGTTCGGGGCGGTTTCGGGCGGTGGCTAGCGTTTCGTTCGGATTTCGGCTTATTGCGGGCCGCAAAGCGGACATGGGAGGCTGCGTTGACGGTGAAAGTCGGAATCAACGGCTTCGGGCGAATCGGCCGCCTGGTATTGCGGGCGATCATCGAGGCCAATTGCGACGATGTCGAGGTCATCGCGATCAATGACCTGGGCAGTGTCGAGGCCAACGCCCACCTGCTGCGCTACGACAGCGTGCATGGGCGGCTGCCCGGGGTGGTCGAGACCTCGGAGAACACCATCACGATCAACGCGCATGGCCGCAGCTTCGGCCCGATTGCGATTTCCGCCCAGCGCGATCCGTCCATGGTGCCGTTTCAGGGCGTCGACGTGGCCATGGAATGCACCGGCCTGTTCACCAAGCGCGAGGCGGCGGCGCGGCTGCTGGCGGCGGGCGCGCGCAAGGTGCTGATTTCGGCGCCGGGGGAAGGGGCCGACGCGACGGTGGTTTATGGCGTCAATCACGACACGATCACGCCCGAGATGGAGGTGATCTCGAACGCGTCCTGCACCACGAACTGCCTGGCGCCGATGGCGAAGGTGCTGCACGACAATTTCGGCATCGTGCATGGCTACATGACCACGATTCATTCCTACACCGGCGACCAGCCGACGCTGGATACGCTGCACAAGGATTTGCACCGGGCGCGGGCGGCGGCGCTTTCCTCGATACCGACTTCGACCGGAGCCGCGCGCGCCGTGGGGCTGGTGCTGCCGGCGCTGAAAGGCCGGCTGGACGGCAGCGCGATCCGGGTGCCGACGCCGAATGTCTCGCTGGTGTCGCTGGATTGCATTCTCGAGACCACCCCGGACGTGGCGCGGCTGAACGCGGTGATGAAAGACGCCGCGTCCGGCCATATGAAAGGCATCCTGGACTATAACGACGCGAAGCTGGTGAGTTCGGACTTCAACCATGTGCCGGCCAGTTGCACCTTCGATGCGACCCAGACCGCGATCGTGAACGGGGCCGTGGTGCATGTGCTGGGTTGGTACGACAATGAATGGGGTTTTTCGAACCGGATGGTGGATGTCGCCCGTCGGTTCGGGACGATTTGACCATGGCGGTGAAAACCCTGGACGGGGCGGTGCTGGCCGGTAAGCGGGTTCTGGTCCGCGTCGACCTGAACGTGCCAATGCAGGACGGCAGGATATCGGACACGACGCGGATCGAGCGGCTGCTGCCGACGATCCGGGAAATTGCCGCTATGGGGGCAAAGGTGGTGCTGCTGAGCCATTTCGACCGGCCGCGCGGCAAGAGAGTGGCTGAGATGTCATTGCGGCCGCTGGCGCAGGCGCTGGCGCAGGCCTTGGCGCGGCCGGTCGGGTTCTGTGAGGATTGCATCGGCCCGGCGGCGGTGGCGGCGGTGGCGGCGATGGCCGATGGCGACGTAATGCTGCTGGAAAACACCCGGTTTTACGCTGGCGAGGAGGCCAACGCCCCGGAATTCGTCGCGGCCCTGGCGGCGTTGGGTGACGCCTATGTGAACGACGCGTTTTCCGCGGCGCACCGCGCCCATGCCAGCACGGAGGGCCTGGCGCACCATCTGCCGAGCTATGCCGGACGCCTGATGCAGCGCGAACTCGAGGCGCTGGAGGCCGCGCTCGGCAATCCGAAGCGCCCGGTGCTGGCGATCGTCGGCGGGTCGAAGGTGTCGACCAAGCTGGACCTGCTGGGGAATTTATGCCGTCGGGTGGATTACCTGGTGATCGGCGGCGCGATGGCCAACACGTTCCTGGCCGCCCAGGGCAGGAATGTCGGGAAATCCCTGCAGGAAGTGGCGTTGCACGCGACCGCGAACGAAATTACCGCGACGGCCGCCGCGGCGCATTGCCGGATCGTGCTGCCGGTGGACGCGGTGGTGGCCAGGGAATTCCGGGCGAACCCGCCGACCCGCATCGTGAAGGCCGGGGAGATGGAAGCCGACGAGATGATTCTGGACGTGGGGCCGGAGTCCACCGCGCATATCGGCAGATTGATGGCCGAGGCGAACACGCTGGTGTGGAACGGTCCGCTCGGCGCGTTCGAGACGCCGCCCTTCGACCAGGGGACGACCGACCTCGCCCGCGCGGCGGCGGCGCTGACACGGGCCGGCCGGTTGCTCAGTGTGGCGGGCGGCGGCGATACGGTTTCCGCGCTGCGCCATGCCGGGGTGACCGAGGCGTTCTCGTATGTGTCGACCGCGGGCGGGGCGTTCCTCGAGTGGCTGGAGGGCAAAACCCTGCCGGGGGTAGCGGCGCTGGCGCAGGGATAGGCGGGCGGGGGATATTCACGCCCCGGCGGCCTGGGCCGTGATGTCTCGGAATAACGAAACCGCCGCCTTCTCGGCGAGGAAATAGCGTATGCCGCGGCCGGGAGGGGGCGCCGCCGGGATACGGCAGAATATTTCCGTGTAGTCGTGGTCGAGGCGGGAGGCCAGGTCCCAGAAGAAGGGATCGATGAGGTTGGCCGGGGAAATATGGGCGACCTTGCACCCGGGGGGCGCGAACAGGGAACATGCCATGGCCGGCCCCTTGGCGCCGACGATGGCGCGGGCGCCCGCGAACATGGCGGCCAGGTCGCGCGCCGGGAAATGCGTGGTGTCGAGCGGCGTGAAGCCGAAATCCTGGGCGATATCGAGAATTCTGGGTTCGTTGGCCAGGGTGCGACCGCCGCCGTGCTGGAGCACGAAATAGGTCGGCCCCGACGGGTCGAGCGTCGGGGGCGCGCCAAGAATGTGCTGTTGCAGGCGTTTCAGGGCGCCTCCGTGTTTGTGCAGCGGGGGGAGATGCAGCGGTTCGAGGTAGTCGATCTGCTCGACGCGCCAGGCTTCGTCGTCGGGCAGGTGATGGAGGATGGCGCCGGGCAGCAATGTGCCGACGAGGTCGCAGACCTGGTCGAGCAGGGCGGGGCTGTCGATGCGACCGAGGATGAGATGCGGCGTGGCGAGGCAATCACGGTCGATCAGCAGCGCCAGGGCGGCCGCCTGTTCGACCAGCCATAGGGCGAGGTTGTTCGGCGCCGGGCGCTTGAGGAACAGGTAGCGGCCCGGCAGGGTGTGGGTGATCGGGAGATCGCAGGTGAAGCGGTTGGCGTCCTGGCGCGTGAGGCCTTTGGGCGGCGCGGCTTTTGCCAGGGTCTGCGCGGCACTTTCCTGGAGCAGGGCACGGCCACCATCGGGGCTTTCGGTGAATACGAGACCCGGCCCGGCGACGATGACGTTATGGAGGCTCAGGCAGTACCGCTCGGGGAATACCGTATCCGGCTGGGCACGGAATTTGTCGAGCACGCCGGCCAGCGGCCCGGCCACGGACTCGGTGCCGATATAGCGGGCCGGCCGGCGTGTATGGGGGTGGGCGTCGGTGACCAATCGGGCGGCCTCGAGGGCGTAGGCATGGGGGGCGTGGGCATGGGGGGCGCAGGCCTGGGGGGCGTGGGCCTGAGGGGCATGGGCCTGAGGGGCATGGGCCTGAGGGGCGTGAGCCTGGGGGGCGGCCATCACCTCGCGCGTCGAGACCAGGGAAGCGGAAAATGGGCCGTGGGTCATTCGGCGGGAACCTCTGTCCGGGCGGAGGCGGGCTGCCAGCACAGAGCGGCTGGAGCGGGCGAAGGGAATCGAACCCTCGTATGCAGCTTGGAAGGCTGCCGTTCTACCATTGAACTACGCCCGCGCGCCCGTCTGGATAAGCACGAAAGCCCCGAATTGACCAGACCGGGTTCGCGGTGGCGGGGATATGATTACGACCAAATAACGATCGGGGCGCGTCGGGGTTTTACCCGCGGGCGGTCGTGCCAAGGCCGAGGGAGGAAGGTTTCGGGTTCTTTTTGTTCACAGAAAGAACGCGCCTGGCTTGGTATGGATTGGTTGGAGGGCGGCGCGGGTCAGGCGCAGGAGCGGATGGAGGGGTCGAGGCCCGGGGATTTGGCGGCTTTGTGGGAGGGGTTACGGAAGCGGAGTTCGCCTTCGGGGGCGCAGTCGGCCGCGCTGGGGTCGAGCAGTTCGATACGGGTCGCGGCGGTGACGGCGGCGATGG
>JAJXVA010000096.1 GCA_021782435.1 Pseudomonadota bacterium | reverse complement strand
CGGGGTGGAGTGGCGGTGGCGCATCAGGTAGCGGATCAGGCCCTCGTCCTCGGTCGTTTTGCGGGTGCCTTTGCCGTAGGAAACGCGGGCAGCCTGCACCACCGCCGCGTCGTCGCCCATATAATCGATGACGCGGACGAAGCCGTGGTCGAGCACGGGCAGAGGTTGAAACAGCAGGGCCTCGAGCGCGGGCACGGTGGGGCGACTGGTCTCGGCGCGGGTCGCGCGGGCGGCCTCGATGGCGGCGGTCTGTTCGCGGCTGAGCGTCATAGGCATGCGATCCCCGATAAGGCGCCCTTTCATCAGGCGCGGTAACCGCCTATATTCCGTGAGCCGGCTTGCCGGCTATGGCGATAAACGATGCGCGGAATAAACGTTGTGGACCCGGGGGCAGTGCCCGGCGCCTCCACCATCTCCCGGTTCGCCCGGGGTCATGGGGGCGAAACAGGCTCGACACGCGTGGTAAAGGCGTCTCTTTTGCCCGGCATGGTTCCGCCGTCATCGGGCCGATTGATAAATGCCAATGATAACCATGAGGCATTCGCTCTCGCTGCGTAAGCAGCGTTAGCGCGGTTCGGGGGGTACCGGGCAACAGAAACCCCCCACTCCTGCCGGGGGCGGCACCGGTGTTTCACTTCCGCCGCGATCGCTGCTATCTGGCCCGCGTGATGGAAGACACCCCGCAAACCCCGACCGAAAGCCTGTTGCCCTACGATGCCTGGACCGAGCAGGCATTGCGCGCGGTCGTGGTGCAGGCGTTGCGCCATACGGTGGCGAATGGCCTGCCGGGCGAGCACCATTTCTACGTGACGTTCCGCACTGATTATCCCGGCGTCACGGTGCCGGCGCGGTTGCTGGCCAGATATCCGCAGGAAATGACGATCGTGCTGCAACACCAGTTCTGGGACCTCGCGGTCGCCGAGGACGGAGAGAGTTTCACGGTCGCGCTATCCTTTGGCGGGGTGCCCGCAACTCTGGTGGTGCCGATGGCGGCGCTGGTCGGTTTTGCCGACCCGCATGTGCGGTTCGGGCTCCGCTTCACCCCGCCGCCACCCGCCGCGAATTCGCCCGAGCCCGAGCCCGACCCCGCGGCTATTGCGCCACCGCGCCTCCTGCCCGAGGAGCAGGGGCCGGGCGCGGTCGTCAGCCTGGACAAATTCCGTCGCCGCAAGGACTGACCCCGCGTGAACACGCCAAGTCCGTTCCCGGGTACCGACTTCACCGAATTGTTTCCCCTGGCCCCCGTGGAAACGCCCTGGCGCAAGCTCGACCTGGACGGCGTCGCGGTGGTGCCGGCGGCGGCCACGCGGGTGCTGACGATTGCGCCGGAAACCCTGAGCGCGCTGGCGTTTGCGGCGTTCCGCGATGTCGCACACCTGTTGCGCCCAGGGCACCTCGCGCAGTTGCGCGCGATCCTCGATGACCCCGAGGCGTCGGATAATGATCGGTTCGTGGCACTCGATCTGCTGAAGAACGCAGCGATCGCGTCCGGTCGGGTGCTGCCGATGTGCCAGGATACCGGCACGGCCATCGTCCACGGCCACAAGGGTCAGCGTGTGTGGGTGCTGGGCAACGAGGCCGCAGCGCTTTCGGCCGGGATTGCGCGGACCTATACCGAAACCAACCTGCGCTATTCCCAGATGGCGCCGTTGTTGATGTTCCAGGAAGTGAATACCGGCAACAATCTGCCCGCGCAGATCGACCTGCTGGCGCATCCGGCCGGCACCCATGACGAGGAATACGGGTTCGAATTCATTGCCAAGGGCGGTGGATCGGCCAACAAGACCTTTCTGTTCCAGGAGACGCGCGCGATACTTAACCCGGAGCGCTTCCTGGCCTGGTTGCGCGACAAACTCCTCGCCCTGGGCACTTCCGCCTGTCCGCCCTACCATCTCGCGGTGGTGGTGGGTGGCCTGTCGGCTGAGATGACGCTGCAGACGGTGAAGGCTGCGTCCACCCGGTCGCTCGATACGCTGCCGACCGAAGGCAGCCGGGCAGGCCACGCCTTCCGCGATCTGGCGATGGAGCGCCAGATTCTCGAGATCACGCGCCATGTCGGTATCGGCGCCCAGTTCGGCGGCAAGTATTTCTGCCATGACGTGCGCGTCATTCGCCTGCCGCGCCACGGCGCGAGCCTGCCCATCGGCATCGGTGTCTCCTGCAGCGCCGACCGGCAGATCCTGGCCAAGATCACCTCGGAGGGAGTATTTCTCGAACAACTCGAGACCGATCCGGCCCGGTTCCTGCCGGAAGCGACCGATGACACCCTGGGTGGCGATGTGGTACCGGTCGATCTCGACCGGCCGGTCTCCGAAGTCTGCGCTCAGCTTTCCGCTCATCCGGTCAAGACGCGGCTTGCGCTTTCTGGAACGCTGATCGTCGCGCGCGACATCGCCCACGCCAAACTGAAGGAATTATTGGATGCCGGGGGCGAATTGCCCGAATATTTCCGCGCCCACCCGGTATACTACGCGGGGCCGGCCAAAACCCCGCAGGGCTATGCGACCGGCAGCTTCGGCCCGACCACGGCCGGGCGGATGGATTCCTATGTCGAAGAATTCCAGTCGCGTGGTGGATCCCTGATCATGTTGGCCAAGGGCAACCGATCCCGCGCGGTGCGGGACGCGTGCCGCCGACATGGCGGGTTCTACCTGGGAAGTGTCGGCGGCGCGGCCGCACGCCTCGCGCGCGACTGTATCCGTCATGTCGAGGTTCTCGACTTCCCCGAGTTGGGGATGGAAGCGGTATGGCGTATTCGCGTGGAGAATTTCCCGGCCTTCATCGTCATCGATGACAAGGGCAACGATTTCTATGACGGGTTGTCGTAATGCGGTTCACGGTGGACAGGCTGGATCATGTGGTACTCAACTGCGACGATACCGAGATAATTGCGGCCTGGTATCAGCGTGTGCTGGGAATGGAGCGTGAGGATTACGCCGAGGGCAGGCGGGTTGCGCTGAAATTCGGCGGGCAGAACCTGAATCTCCGGCCGCGCGATGCGATCGATGCCGATTGGCTGACCGGCCGTGCCGCGGCGCCGGGCGGGGCTGCCATGTGTTTCGTCACCGCGGTGCGGCCGGACGACATCATCCGCCACCTGCACGAATGTTTCGTCACGATCGAGGACGGGCCGGTACCGCGTGAAGGCGCGCTCGGCGCCATGGTTTCCGTATACTGCCGCGACCCGGAAGGTAATCTGGTGGAATTGGCAAGCTACTTCGGCGATTGAACAGGTTCCGATGGCGTGCCGTGTAAATTCATACCCGCACCCGTGATCCTCGAACTATCTTTTTCTTCTGGTTTGCCCAAAAAATCCCAGAGCCTCCGCCATGCTCGATGCCTATGATTTCGTTCTGCCTCCCGACCGGGTGGCCCAGCACCCCATGCACCCAAGGGACGCGGCGCGCATGCTGTGCGTCGCCGGCGAGGCGCTGACCGATGCGCGCGTGCGC
Source organism: Pseudomonadota bacterium (assembly GCA_021782435.1). Classification (GTDB taxonomy): domain Bacteria; phylum Pseudomonadota; class Alphaproteobacteria; order Acetobacterales; family Acetobacteraceae; genus JAJXVA01. The sequence goes on along the minus strand of JAJXVA010000096.1, from coordinate 5,476 downwards.
GACCTGCCGCTCTGGCTCAGGCCGGGCGACCTGATGATTGTCAACGATACCCGGGTCATACCGGCGCAACTGACCGGGTTGCGCGGAACTGCCCGTATTCCCGTGACATTGAACCGGCCATTGCCCGACGGGGCGTGGCATGCGCTGGCACGCAACACGCGGCGGCTGCGGGCAGGGGACCGGCTGGTCTTTTCGTCCAGGCTCAGCGCGACCTTGCTGACGCCCCCCGAAGATGGCGGGATCGTGCTGCGGTTCGACCAGGACGGAGAGGCGTTTCTGTCGGCGCTGCGGGAAGCCGGCGCCATGGCGCTGCCCCCCTACATAAAACGCCCCGATGGACCAACCGCGCAGGATGCACAGGATTACCAGACCCTGTTCGCGGCCCGGGAAGGGGCGGTTGCAGCGCCCACCGCCGGCTTGCATTTCACGCCCGACCTGCTCGGGGCGTTGGCGGCACGCGGGGTCGCGCGGGAAACAGTGACACTGCATGTCGGGGCGGGCACGTTTCTGCCCCTGCGGGCGGAAAATCTGACCAATCACAGGCTGCATCCGGAATATGGCGAAGTATCGGCAGACCTGGTCGCGCGCGTTGCCCACACGCGCGCGCAGGGCGGACGGATAATCGCGATCGGCACCACCACGCTGCGTATTCTGGAGGCGGCGGCGCAAGGTGGGGAATTGCAACCTTTCCGCGGTGAGACCGATATATTCATTCAGCCAGGACATGTTTTCGGCACGGCCGACCTGCTGTTGACCAATTTCCATCTGCCGCGGTCCAGCCTGTTCATGCTGGTTGCGGCCTTTGCCGGGCTCGATGCCATGCGCGCCGCCTATGCCCATGCCATCGCCACCGGCTATCGCTTCTATTCCTATGGCGACGCCAGCCTGCTGAGCCGGGCATGAAATTCACGGTAACCGGCACGGACGGTGCCGCCCGCGCCGGATGGCTGGACACCGCGCACGGCCAGGTCGCGACACCGGTTTTCATGCCGGTCGGCACGGCGGGCGCGGTCAAGGCGATGACCGCCGATGCGGTCCGCGCGACCGGTGCCGGCATCATTCTGGGCAATACCTATCACCTGATGTTGCGGCCGGGAGCCGCGCGCGTGGCTGCACTCGGGGGGCTGCATCGCTTCATGGACTGGCCGGGACCCATCCTCACCGATTCCGGCGGGTTTCAGGTCATGTCGCTCGCCAAGCTGCGGCGGTTGGACGCCCACGGCGTGACGTTTCAGTCGCACATCGATGGCAGTTCGCATCGCCTGACGCCCGAATCCTCGACCGAAATCCAGTGGGCGCTGGATGCCACGATCACGATGGCCTTCGATGAATGCACGCCTTTCCCCGCGACCGAGGCCGAGGCGGCGGCATCGATGCGCCTGTCCATGGCCTGGGCGGCGCGCTCGCGCGCGGCGTTCGTGCCGCGCGCGGGGTATGGGCAGTTCGGCATCGTGCAGGGGTCGGTATTTCCGGCACTGCGCGCGGAATCGGCGGCGGCGCTCCTGGATATCGGCTTCGAGGGTTACGCGATCGGCGGGCTTGCCGTCGGTGAGGGCCAGGAGGCCATGCTGACCACGCTGCGCCACACGGCTAATCTCCTTCCGGCGAACGCGCCGCGTTACCTGATGGGGGTGGGCACGCCATCGGACATACTGGGTGCGGTGGAACTTGGCGTCGATATGTTCGACTGTGTGATGCCGACACGGGCCGGACGGACCGGGCGTGCCTACGTGCCGGCGGGACATTTGAATCTGCGTAATGCGGCACATGCGCAAGACCCCGCGCCGCTGCAGGCGGGGTGTGCCTGCCCCGCTTGCGCGCGCCATAGTCGCGCCTACCTCCACCACCTGTTCAAAGCCGACGAAATGCTCGGTCCGATGCTGCTGACCTGGCATAACCTGACCTATTATCAATCCCTGATGCAGGGGCTGCGCGAAGCCATCATCACCGGAAACCTGACGACCCACGCGGCAAATCTGCGCTCGGCCTGGAGAACGAATAATGACCCCGACTGATGGTCTGACCCAGCTTGGCCGCAATGTGCCAACCCCATCCGGCCCGGACGAAGCGGTGCTGGAACCGGTGCCCAACCCTCACAAGGGAATGAATTACCTGGTACGGCTCACCTGTCCGGAATTCACCTCGATCTGCCCCGTCACCGGCCAGCCCGATTTCGCCCATCTCGTTCTGGATTACGTGCCCGACCAGGCGATCGTCGAGAGTAAATCCTTCAAGCTTTTCCTCCAGTCTTTCCGTAACCACGGCGCGTTTCATGAGGATTGCACCTTGCTGGTGGCGCGGCGGGTGATGGCGGCGATCGCGCCGCGCTATCTGCGCATCGGGGGGTACTGGTATCCACGTGGCGGCATACCGATCGACGTTTTCTGGCAAAGCGGAACGCCCCCGGAGGGGGTATGGCTGCCGGACCCAGGGGTCCCGGCCTATCGGGGACGATGACCTGGGGCGGCCGCCGCGATCGCGCCGGTCGGGCTCGCGTTTTGCTTTCGCTGGTTCCTTGTCTAGAACCCGGTCATGACGCGGCTTGCGCGCATCGCGGGGATCAGTATCGCCGTAAGCCTGGCGGTTCTGGCGCTTAAGCTGGTCGCGTGGCGGCTGACCGGCAGCGTTGCCCTGTATTCCGATGCCCTGGAAAGTGTCGTCAACGTCGCCACCGCCCTGATGGCGGCGTTCGCGGTGCGGCTGGCCGCCCAACCCCCCGACCACAACCACCCCTACGGCCATGCCAAGGTGGAATTGTTCGCCGCCATGGTCGAGGGCGGGCTGATCGTGGTGGCGGCGGTTCTGATATTTCAGGAAGCCTGGGCGGCCCTGCGCCACCCGGATCTGCCGGCCAGGCCATGGCTCGGCATCGGCATGAACGCGCTCGGCAGCGGGCTCAATGGGGCCTGGGCGTTCGTTCTGCTGCGCGCCGGGCGTCGGTTGCACTCCCCCGCGGTGCTGGCCGATGGCCGGCACCTCGCCATGGACGTCGTCGCCTCCTCCGGGGTGGCGGCGGGGGTGGCACTGGTCTGGGCCACCGGCATCGCCCGGCTGGACCCGGCTTTGGCGGTGCTGGTGGCCCTTTATGTCCTGTGGTCCGGGGTGCGTGTCGCGCGGGCTGGCGCGGCCGGCCTCATGGACGAAGCCCCTCCCTCGGCGGTCATCCGCAAAATTGAAACCTTGTTGGCGCAACATGGCACTGGCGCGCTCGAGGCCCACGATATCCGGGTGCGCATGGCGGGGCGGCAGACCTTCCTGCAGTTTCATCTGGTGGTGCCCGGCGACATGAGCGTGAGTGAGGCGCATCTGATCTGCGACCGCATAGAACGCGGCATCCTACAGGATCTGCCGCAAATGGTGACCACGATCCACGTCGAACCGCACGGCAAGGCCAAGCCCGATGCGGCGTTGCGACTCGGAACATGACCGGCGGCAAGGAACCCCTGGCGCCGTGACGCGCACCCCCCACCGGCCAGCCTGGCCCCGATGACGATCGTGACCCTGGCCGGCGTCGACCGGTCGGCGCGGCTTATGCCCCGCCGCGCCTGGGAACGGCATGGCAGGCGCGCGCTGGTCTGGGCCGGGGTGGTCGCGCTGCTGCTGCACCTCATGCTGGCCCTGCTGCTGCTGGCCCTGCCGCGCGGTGCCCTGTTCTCGGCAAAGTCGGTCAGCAACCTCGCCCCGCGTGAGGCCACGGTCGACTATGTCCAAAACGCCATGCCCTCGGTCGGTGATGAACCGGTGGGGGGTAACGGCAAAACCATCGTGCATGCCGACCAGAACGCGGCCAAGCCCACGCCCCGGACACCCCCTCCGAAACCCTCTGCCCCGGATGCCGCCAAACTAGCGCTTGCGCCGCATGGCATTGTGCCGGCCGCTTCCCCGACTCCGCCCCAGCCGGCGCAGAAACCCACCCCAACCCAGGCAGCACCCCGCGACGCCACCGAAATCCGCCTCAATGACTGGGGCAACAATGCCGGCCAGTCCGGCGGTGACGCCACTAAGCCAAGCGCCCCCGATCCCAAGGCCCACAACCACCTGCCGCCTTATCCGCTCAGCGCCGCCCACCGCGGTGAAACCGGCACGGTCGTCACCTTGGTGCGGGTGTTACCGAATGGCCATGCCGGGTCGGTGATCGTCGTGAAAAGCTCCGGCTGGCCGGATCTCGACAATGCCGTGGTGCACACCGTTATGCACTGGCGCTTCCAACCGGCGCTCGCCAACGGGGCCGCGGTTGAAAGCCAGGTGCCCGTCACCATTCACTTCACGCATTGACCACCGCGGAGAGACCAACGCATGGCACGACCGGGATATTCGACCGTGGGCTCGAACCGGCTCGCGGAAGCGAACTCATACTACGACGCCCTGCTCGCCACGGCCGGCATGACGAAACTGTTCGACCATCGCTCGGGCGGGCGCATCTATGGGCGCGATGGCGAACCCCTGTTCGGTGTGCTCGGACCCTACGATCGCAACCCGGCAACCGTCGGCAATGGGCAGATGACCGGGTTCCACTTCGATACCCGGGCCGAGGTGGACATGTTTCATGCCACCGGCCTGGCCCTGGGCGGGGTATGCGAGGGCGCACCGGGCGAACGCAGGCCAGGCTGGTATGTCGCGTATTTCCGCGACCTCGATGGCAACAAGCTGTGCGCCTATTGCACGGCCGGGACATAACGGAATGATCCGCATAAATCGGGTGGTCACGCGCGGCGGTGACGCGGGGGAAACCAGCCTCGGTGATGGCCAGCGCGTCGCCAAGGACGATGCCAGGGTGGAGGCCTACGGCACGGTGGACGAGGTCAACGCGCTGATCGGCCAGGTCCGCCTGCATGCCGCCGATCCCATGCTGGAATGCATCCAGCAGGATCTGTTCGATATCGGCGCCGATCTGTGCGTCCCCGGGGAAGCCGGCGCTCGGCTGCGTCTGATGCCCGATAAATGCGCGGCGCTCGACACCGAGATCGTCCGTTTGAACGAGGCTCTGCCGCCCCTCACCAGTTTCGTGTTACCGGCCGGGAACGCGGCGGTGGTGGCGGCCCATATGGCCCGCACCGTGGCGCGCCGCGCGGAGCGCCGGGTGGTAACCCTGGCCAGGCTCACGCCCATCAACCCCGAACTGGTCCGCTACCTGAACCGGTTGTCGGATTATCTGTTCGTTCTGGCGCGGCACCTCGCCCGATCCGAAACCCTGTGGCAACCCGAACGCTGACCCCTCCGGCCGACACCGCCTCAGCCAACCCGGCCCGCCTCGCCAACCCGGCCCGCCTGATCGACAGCCCGTCAGACCGGCCTTAAACTGGTCCTATGATCTCCGTCATCGTTCTCGGCGCCGGCGCCGGCGGCGGCTTCCCGCAGTGGAACTCCGCCGCCCCCGGTTGCGCCCGCGCCCGCGCGGGCGATCCCACGGCCCTTCCCCGCACCCAGGCCTCGGTCGCCATCAGCGCCGACAGCCAGAACTGGTTCCTGCTCAACG
>JAJXVA010000095.1 GCA_021782435.1 Pseudomonadota bacterium | reverse complement strand
GGCCAACGACCTGCCGCCGCTGCCGGTCATCCCCATCATGGCCAAGACGCTCACCGTCTTCGGCATCGGCGGGAACGGCGGGCGCGGGCAGTACGAGCGGGCCCTCGAGCTGGTCCGGTCGGGGCGGGCCCCGCCGCTCGAGCAAGACCGCGCCGAGGGCCGCCTGTGGCAGTGGGCCGGGTGTGATGAGCGCATAACCGAGTTCCGAGAATTGCACCCGTTGGGCCAGGATGTCGGCGAGCCGCGCCTCGGCTTCGGCACGGGCGGCGCCGAGGCGGTGGGCCTCGGCGCGGTCGGGGACGATGCCGGCCAGCGCGGCGCGGGCCTGGGCGCGACCAGTGGCGGGGTTGGCGTTGCTGGGGTCGGTGACGACGGCGAGGCCGGCGGCGCGGCAGGTGGCCGCGAGGCGGGCGCGGCTGGCCGTGAGCAACGGGCGCAGCACCCGCACCGCGCGCGCTTCCCGCAATGCGGCGATCCCGGCGAGGCCGGCGGCGCCGCTGCCGGAACGCCGGCGCATGAATTGGGTTTCGGCCTGGTCCTCGGCGTGGTGGCCGAGCAGGAGATGGAGGATGCCGGAGGCCGCGCAGGCGGATTCGAGGGCATGCAGACGCGCGGCGCGGGCGCGGGCGGCGAGGCCCGACCCCGCCGAGAGCCCGTGCAGGGTGAGGATCCGGCTGGGAATGGCCTGATCGGCGAGCCGGGTGGCGGCGAGCGCGGCTTCGGCGGCGGAGTTTTCGCGCAATCCGTGATCGACGATCAGGCCGATCAGCGTGCCCCCGCGGCGGGCTAGGAAATCACGCGTGAGCAGGGCGAGCGCGCTGCTGTCCGGCCCGCCGGAAACCCCGACGGCGAGGCAGGGATCGGGCTCGAACGGCCCCAGCCGATCGAGCCAGGCGGCGAATTCGGCGCCGTCAATGGCTGTGGCAGGCGAGGTGGTGGCCAAGGGTTGCGGCGGATTTGCCGATATCGGGGCGGGGGGTGGGGAAGGTGAGACGCAGCTTGTCGATGGTGGCGCAGGCGGCCTGGGTGTCCTTGAGGCTGGCGAGCGAGTGGGCGAGGCCCAGCAGCGCGTCCTGGCCATACGCGCCTTTCGGATCCTTGACGTAGAGCTGGTTGTAGGCGAGCGCGGCCTGTTGATAATCGTGCTGGCCGGTGAACGCGCGGGCGAGCAGCAGACGTGCCTGGGCCGGGGTTTTGGTGTGGTGGTCGATCGCCGCCTGGGCGGCGGCCTGGGCCGCTTTGTAATCGTGCCGGGCGAGGGCCGCCTGCGCCTGGGCGAGTGTCGCGGGCGCGGCGGCCGGTTTGGCCGCAGGTGCCGGGGTGGCAGGGGCGCCGGCGGGTGTTGTACCCGGGGTGGCGCCCTGGGTGGCGCCCTGGGCGGCGCCAGGGAGGGCGCCCGGGGTGGCGCCGTTGCCGCCCTCGAGTTGCTGGACCCGGAAGGTGAGATCGGCGATCTGTTTGTTGAGATCGGCCTGCATCTGGTCCTGCTGGTGGTGCAGATCATCGACCCTGCCGCTGAGTTCGCGCATCTGGTCCTGCAGGCTGAGCACCTGGGTGTAGAGGTTGGCGGTGATCTCGTTCGATTTGCCGCTGGCCTGCGGCGGCGCGGCATCACTGCCGCCGAGTTCGGACTGGCCGGCGGCGGCGGTGCCCGCGCCATGGCGACCGGACGCGACCTCGGCGTTGAGTTGCTGAACCTGATGCTGCAATTCCAGCACCTGATCCTGGAGCGCGATATCCTCACGCGTCAGGTCCTGGGCATGGACAGGGGATGCGAGGGCCATCAGCACGATGAGCGACGCGCCGGCGAGGCGGCGCGGCAGGCGGAGATGGGTCATGGCATCATGGCTCGGGTCAGGTGGGGCATGGCAGGCAGATAGGAAGCGTTCGGGCTGACGTCACGCCCTGGCGACGACGCGGTGGAGCCTGCGCTGGAAACAACGACGCCAGCGCCGCCCCCTGGATGGGGGTGAACGCTGGCGCCTCAGTTAGTCAGTCAACCAGGATGCGGAAACTCATTTCACCGAAGTGATGGCGTTACGGTTCTGGGCCCAGGCTTCCTCGTTGTCGCCCATCGCGGTCGGGCGGTCCTTGCCGTAGCTGATGGTGCTGATGCGCGAGGACGAGACGCCCTTGGCGACCAGATAGTCACGCGCGGCGTTGGCACGACGCTGGCCGAGCGCGATGTTATATTCCTCGGTGCCGCGGTCGTCGCAGTTGCCGGCGATCTGGACCTGGACCTGCGGATACTTGGCAAGCCACGCGGACTGCTTCTCGAGGGTTGCCTGAGACGTGTCGCTCAGCTTGGATTTGTTGAAGGCGTAGAACACGCGGTCACCGACGTTCTGCACCAAATCCTGTTCGCTGCCGGGAACGACACCCGCGGGTGCCGCAGCGGCACCGGTGCCGGTGGATGCGGTGGTGGGGGGAGCCTGATGGGCGCAAGCGGCCAGCAGGGAAACGGCGGCGAATGCGCCGAGGATCCGGTATTTCATTGCGAAGCCATCCTTGGGGTTAACGACAAAATCCGACCTGGTTGATCAGCCAACCCGTGATTAGAAACCCGCAGGGTGTCTCATCTCCAGCATCTTTTATCGTTGTGGGACGTAAAGTCGGCCCGCATCAGGGTCAAGGGTTGTGTGCCTCCGGTGTGCGGAAAATCCACGCAGTTGCAACAAGGCCGCAGTGCGCTTGACGCAACCGGGGAAATCCGCCCCCGGTTGTTCCGGTTTCGTTATAGAATCGGGCCGCTCCTCAGGCCGCGAGCGGCGACCATGCGGGGTCCGACGCGTTGGTCGGGGTATCGACCACGCGCTCGTTGAAGGCGGTGATGTCGATGGACACCAGGCGGGAGGAATAGACGCCCTCGCGGTTGGCGGCGGAGGAGCGCCAGAACATGATGACGCGGCCGTTGGGGCAGAAGGTCGGGCCCTCGACATCGAAGCCTTCGGAGAGGATGCGTTCGGCGCTGCCATCGGGGTGCATGACGCCGATCGCGAAGCCGCCTTCCCCGAGCCGGGTATAGGCGATGAGATCGCCGCGCGGTGACCAGACCGGGGTGGCGTAGCGCCCCTTGCCATAGGAAATGCGGCGGACATTGCTGCCATCGGCGTTCATCACGAATAATTGCTGGTCGCCGTCACGGTCGGAATTGAACACGATCTGCGTGCCGTCGGGGCTGTAGCAGGGGCTGACATCGATGGCGCCGCTGTCGGTGAGGCGGCGGCCGGCGCCGGTGGCGAGCGGCACGACCACGATATCGGACCCGCCGCCGCGGGTTTCGGCCATGATGATGCTGTTGCCGTCCGGGCTGAAGCGGGGGCTGAGGGTGATGCCGTGGAAATCCCCGAGGATGGCCTGGCGGCTGGTGTTGAGGTCGAACGTGTAGACCCGCGGGCGGTTGCCGGCATAGCTCATGAAGGCGATTTCATCGCGGGTGGGATGAAAGCGCGGGGTCAGCACCAGCCAGTTGCCGTTGGTCAGAAATTTATTGTTCTGGCCGTCCTGATCCATGATCGCGAGGCGGGTCATTTCATGGCCGCGCCGCCCGGTGCGCGCGACATAGGCGATGCGGGTGTCGAAATAGCCTTTTTCCCCGAGCAGGCGTTCATAGACGGCGTCGGCGATGATGTGGCCGATGCGGCGCCAGTTGGCGGCGGTGGTGGTGTAGGCGGTGCCCTGGATCTGCTGGCCGGGCAGGATGTCCCACAGCCGGAATTCTACCCGAACGGAATTACCGCTGCCGCTGACGCTGCCGGTGACCAGGGCCTGGGCGCCGCTGGCGGCCCAGGCCTTGAAATCGGGCACCTGGTCGGGGGAGGCGCCGGCGATGAAGCTGGCCGGATTGAGCGGCTTGAACAGGCCGCAATTGCCGAGATCGCCGGTGATGACCTGGGCGAGGCCGCGGGCGAGTTCGGAGCCGCCGCCGAAATCGGGGATGGCGATCGGGATCGGGTCGGTGCGGGCGTGGTCGACATCGATCACCGCCGATTGCGCCCCGGGGTTTTGCGGCGGCGCCGGGGGGGCTGCCTGGGCGAGGGCGCGGGCGGGCAGGACCGGCGCCGCGAGCGCCGAGGCGGACAGCACCAGCAGGCCGCGGCGGGGCAGCAGGAGGGGGCCGTGGTCACGCAGTTTCCGGGCCAGGGCGGCTTCGAGGTGGGGATCGGTCATGGCGAAATATCCCTGAGTTGCGGCCGTGCGGGGGCGCGGATCATGGCCGGAAGTTGAATTGCAGCGTCTGGCTTTGCCCGAGCATGGGTTTGGGCAGCGGCAGGTTGGCGCAGGTCGGGCTGAGCACCGCGCGGACCGCGCGTTCGGCGAAGGCACGGAATTCGGGGTCGGCGGCTTCGCGGTCGACATCCGGGCCGATCACTTTCGCGATGCGGGCCGTGCCCGTGGCATCGGTCGTGACCGCGAGGCGGACCTGGAAGCTGCTCGCGTCCTTGGCGCCGGCATCGTAATCCCAGCACTGGCGGACATGGTCGCCGATCGCGCCCATCTCGGATTTGGTCAGCTTGCTGGTGTCGTTGCCATTGAGCGCGCCGCCGGCATCGGGCGCGCCGCCCGCATCGGGGTTGTAGCGGTGTTTGGGTGGCGCTTTCTGTTTCTGCAGCACGCGCAGTTTCTCGAGCGTGTTCTCGATCGTCTGGCTGTCGGCGAGCGCCTGCTTGGTGGGATTGGGCTGATTGGTGCGGCTTGGCGCGGCCGGCGGATTGGGCTTGGGCTGGGGCGGCGCCGATTTGGGCGGCGGCGCGAGGGTGGGCAGCGGCGACAGATCGGGCGGCGGCGGCACGGTGGCGTCGGGCACGCTCGGCGCCTGCACCGCTTGCGCCGGTGGGGGTGGGGGTGGTGGCGGCGGCGGCGCCTCGATCGGGGCGAGTTTGGGCGGCTTGGGCGCGGGCGGCTTGGGCTGCGCGCTCTGGTTCTGGTCGCGCGCCGCGGTGTGGCCGGTGCGCAGCGATTTCGCCGCCTGATCGGGGCCGGTGAAATCGACCGTGAAGGCGGTTTCCTGCGGCGGTTCCGGCGGACGTGACCAGGGCACGGTGATCAGCAGCGCGGCCAGGAGAATGGCGTGCAGGCAGGCGGAAATGATCGCCGAATAGCGGATGTCGCCGGTCATGGCCGGACCGGATCATGGCCGGGCCAACCGCCGGCACGGCGACAGATGGGAGCGCCGGCACGGCGACAGGTGATGGCGCCGGCACGGCGACGGGTGATGGCGCCGGCACGGCGACGGGAATTGGCGCCGGCACGGCGACGGGTGATGGCGCCGGAACGGCGACGGGCGGGGCCGCCTGAACTCCCCCCTGCCCTGCCCTCGCGCCCGTATCGGCATCGCGTCATTTCGCCGGAACGCTTGGCGCCTGTTCGGCCGGGGCGGCGGTGCTGCCGGTCTGCTCGGCGAGCAGCGCCACCTTGGTGAACCCGCCCTGGGTGATGGTGCTCATGATCTGCATGATGCGGCCGTAACTGACCGCCTTGTCGCCACGCACGAAAATCCGACGATCGACGTTGTTCTGCGACAGCGCCTGGAGTTTGGTGACCAGGGCCGGCAGATCGACCTTGGCATCGGCGAGGTAGACTTCGCCCGCGGCATCGATGCTGACGGTGATCGGCTTCGCGTCCTGGTTGACCGGCGAGGCGTTGGCCTTGGGCAGATCGACATTGACGCCCGAGGTCAGCAGCGGCGCGGTGACCATGAAGATGATCAACAGCACCAGCATGACGTCGACCAGCGGGGTGACGTTGATTTCGGCCATTGGCCGGCGGCGGCTTCTTCTGCCATTGCCGTTACCGATCGTGCCCATCGCCATGTCAGGCGCGCTCCTCGGAGCGCGGGGCAAGACGCTGCGGGGCGCGCATCAGGCGCGCGCATCGGGGATATGAGGCAAGACGCTGCGGGGCGCGCATCAGGCGCGCTCCTCGCTTTGGCGCGACAGGATGGCGCTGAATTCGCTGCCGAACCCTTCGAGCCGCATGGCGTAGGCATCGATGTCGGCGCTGAGCTTGTTGTAGGCGAGCACCGCGGGGATGGCGGCGACGAGGCCGGTGGCGGTGGCGAACAGGGCTTCCGCGATGCCGGGCGCCACCACCGAGAGATTGGTGTTGTGCATGGCGGCGATGGCCGAGAAACTGTGCATGATACCCCACACCGTGCCGAACAGGCCGACGAATGGCGCGACCGCGCCGACCGAGGCCAGGAAAATCATGTAACGCGACAGGCGTTGCAGTTCGCGCGTGGTGGTGACGTTCATGGCCCGGTCGACCCGATCCCGCACGGAGGAGCGGGTCATGTCAATGTTTTGTATGCGCAACGAGCGGCGCCACTCGGCCATGGCGGCGCCGAACACCGCGGCCATGGGGTGGCGGGCCTTGGCGCCTTCCTGGTCGTAGAGATCATCGAGGCTGCCGCCGGACCAGAACCGGTCCTCGAACTTGTCGGCGGCGGCATTCGCGCGGCGCAGGCTGACCAGTTTCTCGATCACGATCGCCCACACCCAGATACTGGCGCCGAGCAGCGCCAGCATGACCAGCTTGACGACGATATCGGCCTGCAGGAACAGGGATAAAATGGAAAGGTTGCCGCTGGTGGCGGCAAGATTGGCAGCATCAACGGCCCGGTCCAAAGTCAGCTCCCTCGTTCGGCCGCGGTCAGCAGCCCCATCAATGCGGTGCGCCAGCGCCGGGGAATCCGGGCGGGACGGTTATCGGCCAGGCGGACGCAGACGAGCACCACCCGCAGCGTGGCATGCACCGCGCCATCCTCGGCCTCGACCCCCTGGGCAAGCGTGACCGACGCGCCGCCCAGCGCGGCGACACGGGTCACCACGCAGAGCGCCTGGTCCAGCCGCGCGGGCGACAGATAATCGACTTCGACGCGTCGCACTATGAATAATAGGTCATGCTGATCCACCAGTTCCTGGTGTGGCGCGCCGAGTGCCCGCAACGCCTCGGTGCGGGCGCGCTCGGCGAAGGCCAGGAATCTTGCGTGATACACGATGCCGCCGGCATCGGTGTCCTCGAAATAGACCCGGACGGGCCAGCGATGGGCGTTACCTTGGGTCACGCTTCGTCGTCCGGCGGAGACGGGCGCGGTACCTCCGGTAACAGATCGGCCTGGTCCGGCAGGGAGGCGGGGGGCGCGAGGCCGAGATGGCGCCAACCGGGCAGGCCGAGCACGCGGCCCTGGCGGGTGCGCAGGACCAGGCCTTCCTGGATGAGATAGGGCTCGATCACGTCCTCGAGCGTATCGCGCGCCTCCGACAGGGCGGCGGCGAGGGTTTCGACGCCGACCGGGCCGCCGCCGTGATGGTCGGCCATGCGGCGCAGATAGCGCCGGTCCATCGCGTCGAGCCCGAGCGCGTCGATATCGAGCCGGGTCAGCGCGGCATCGGCGGCGGCGCGGTCGATGGTGGTGGCGCCGGCGAACTGGGCGAAATCCCGCACGCGGCGGAGCAGACGGCCGGCGACGCGGGGGGTGCCGCGGGCGCGGCGGGCGATTTCGGCCGCGCCATCGGCGGAGAGCGCGACATCGAGTTTTTCCGCGCCGCGCCGGACTATTCGTTCCAGCTCGGCCGGGGTGTAGAACACGAGGCGCAGCGGGATGCCGAAACGGTCCCGCAGCGGCGTTGCCAGCAGGCCCGCGCGGGTGGTGGCGGCGACCAGGGTGAAGGGCGCGAGGTCGATTCGCACGCTGCGCGCGGCCGGGCCCTCGCCGATGATCAGATCGAGCTGGAAATCCTCCATGGCGGGGTAGAGGATTTCCTCGATCGCGGGGGAGAGGCGATGGATTTCGTCGATGAACAGGACATCGCGCGGATTGAGATTGGTGAGTATGGCCGCGAGGTCGCCCGCGCGCTGGATGACCGGGCCGGAGGTGGCGCGGAAACCGACCCCGAGCTCGCGCGCGACGATTTGCGCCAGCGTGGTTTTGCCGAGGCCGGGCGGGCCGTGCAGCAGCACGTGGTCGAGCGCATCGCCGCGCGCGCGCGCGGTTTCGATGAACACCCGTAAATTCTCGCGACTCGCCTGCTGGCCGACGAATTCGGCCAGGGTTTGCGGGCGCAGACTGGCCTCGGCCGCGTCGTCCGGGTGGCGGGCGGGGGAAATGTCACGCTCGGTCATCAGGGGGCCAGTTCCCGCAGGGTGGCGCGCAGGCGGAGATCGAACCCGGCATCCTCGGGCAGGGCGGCGGCGGCGCGGGCGAGCGCCGCCTCGGCCTCGGGGCGGCGATACCCGAGATTGAGCAGGGCCGACAGCAACTCGGCGGCGACGCCCTGGGGCACCGCCGGGAGCGGCCCGCCGGCTTGTGGGAAGATGGCGCCGGCCTTGTCGCGCAGTTCGGTGACCAGCCGGGCGGCGAGCTTGGGGCCGACGCCGCTGGCCTGGCCGAGACGCCCCTTGTCGGCGCCGGCGATGGCCGCGGCCAGCGCCGCCGGCGGCAGGACCGAGAGAATGTTCAGCGCGACCCGCCCGCCCACACCCTGCACGGTGGTGAGCAGGCGAAACCAGTCCCGCTCGGCCGCGTCGGCGAAGCCGAACAGGGTGAAGGCGTCTTCGCGGACCTGAAGCTCGGTCAGGACCTGCGCGCGCTCGGGCGGGGCGGGCAGACCGGCGAGGCACGGGGTGGAGGCGTGCACGAGGTAACCGACGCCATTGACGTCGATCACGCACGCGCCGTCGGCGCGCGAAGCCACCAAGCCGGTCAACTGGGCGATCATGCGCCATGCTATAGCCGCGGCCGCCGCGCCGCACCAAGACGGGGTGAGCGGGATCCTGCCGGACGGGCCAGCCGTGAGCCGGGCTGCGATGCGGGTGGGGGCGATGCGGGTGGGGGCGATGCGGGTGGGGGGTTCAGCCGCGCGAGGGCGCCCAGCTTGCCGCGGTCGCGCGGTGGTGGGCATGGCAGATGGCCACACCGAGCGCATCGGCCGCGTCGGCGCGCTTCAGCGTGGCGCCCGGCAGCAGGCGGCGCACCATCAGCGCGACCTGTTCCTTGCTCGCGGCGCCGGTGCCGACCA
>JAJXVA010000094.1 GCA_021782435.1 Pseudomonadota bacterium | reverse complement strand
AGCGTGACGCCACGTCAGCTACTGGCCGCCGCGCGGGAAAATAGGGCACGAGAAAAGGCGCGGGCGGCGGGAGATGCCTGGAATGCGCGTGACTTGGAAACAGAGTGGCACTAGCCCGTATTCGGCAATGTGCTCGCCAACCGGTTCTGTGCTGTAGGCCACCTGGCGGTCGTTTCGAGCGCGTAGCTCCTTGAGAAACCCGTTATTGACCGCGGAGGAGAAGAACCCGGTCGGGCTGAAGGGGTTGAGGAAAACATCGCCGAATTTCAGGTTCAGTAGCTTTTGCTTCCAACCTTCCCCGATCGGAGATTCGCGGGTCAGCAGGGGACGGGTGCCGAATTGAAAGGCAATCGGCCCCAGTTCCGGGTTGTCGATCCAATCTTCCCACTCGGACAACCACCAAACGCCACCGGCCATGATGATCGGGGTTTCACCCAGCCCGAAGGTGCGCATTAGGTCGCGTAGTGCCTTGACCCTCGGGAAGGGCGGCTCGGGCTTTTGCGGATCCTCGCTGTTGGAAAGCCCGTTATGACCGCCGGCCAGCCAAGGGTCTTCATAGACCACCCCACCCAGCAGATGTGCCGCCTTGGAATAGGCGCGCTTCCACAAGGCGTTGAAGGCACGTGCCGACGAAACGATGGGGTAGTAATGCACGCCGAATTTGGCCGCGATCTCGGACAGCCGATACGGCATGCCGGCGCCGCAGGTCAGGCCATGAATCAGGCCACGCGCGCCTTCCAGCACGCCGGTGATCACCCGCTCGGCACCGCCCATTTCCCATAATATATTGGCGTGAATGCGCCCTTGTCCGCCGCTGATCTCGTGCGCCTGGCGGGCTTGATGGATTCCGCCTTTGATCGCATAGGCGATCAACTCCTCGTGTCGCTCCCGCCGCGTGCGACCGCGATAGACCTGCTCGACCAAATGCCCGGCGTCATCGTAGCTGTCGGCATTGACGGCGCTGAATGTGCCCACTCCGCCGGACGCCGCCCAATGCCCCGAGGACAGGCCGGTCGATACCGATATACCCTTACCGCCCTCGATCAGCGGCAGCACGTCAACGCCGCCAAGCCGGATCGCATTCAAAGCCTTCACGCGCAGCCTCCCCAGGCCTGGGGCGGGACAACGGCCCGCCCCAGATCTACTACCTAATCAGTCACTTCGGTTGTTGCATCCGACGGTCGACGACTACCTTTCGCACCGACCTTGTCTGAAATATCCTCGCCGGTCACTTGGTCAACCACCCGCATCGACAGCTTCACCTTGCCGCGATCATCGAATCCGATGACCTTCACCTTCACGCTGTCGCCGACATTGACCACGTCGGTGGTTTTGTTGACTCTCCCCGCCGCGAGCTCGCTGACGTGAACCAGGCCGTCCCGAGAGCCGAGAAAGTTGACGAATGCTCCAAAATCGGCGGTCTTGACCACTTTACCGGTATAGATCACGCCCATCTCCGGTTCGGCCACAATGCCACGGATCCAGCCAATGGCATGGTCCGTGCGCGACTGATCGGTGGACGCAATCTTGATTGTGCCGTCATCGTCGATATCGATTTTACAACCGGTTTCCTCGACGATCTGGCGGATTACTTTACCTCCGGTCCCGATCACTTCACGGATTTTTTCCTTAGGCACATTGATGGTGGTGATCCGTGGTGCCGTCGCTGCCACACTCGCCCGGTTCTGGGTTAGCGCCTTGGCCATCTCACCCAAAATATGCAGACGACCGTCGCGCGCCTGCGCCAGAGCTACCTGCATGATTTCCGGCGTTATCGAGGTGATCTTGATGTCCATCTGCAGGCTGGTCACGCCAAGTTCTGTGCCGGCCACTTTGAAGTCCATATCGCCCAGGTGATCCTCGTCGCCCAGAATGTCGGACAGGACCGCATAGCCACGGTCTTCTTTGATCAGTCCCATCGCGATACCCGCCACTGGCCGCTTCAAAGGCACCCCGGCATCCATCAACGACAGACTGGTGCCGCAGACGGTCGCCATGGACGAACTGCCATTGCTCTCCGTGATTTCGCTCACGACGCGCAGCGTGTAGGGAAAGTCGGACTTTTCCGGAAGCAGCGGGTGCAAGGCGCGCCAGGCAAGCTTGCCATGCCCGATTTCCCGGCGGCCCGGACTGCCCATGCGCCCGGCTTCGCCCACCGAGTAGGGAGGGAAATTATAGTGCAGCATGAAATGCTGACGATACTCGCCCTCAAGCGCGTCGATCACCTGTTCGTCCTGGCCGGTGCCGAGCGTTGCCACGCACAGCGCCTGGGTTTCGCCGCGGGTAAACAACGCTGAGCCATGGGCGCGCGGCAGAATACCCACCTCGGCCACGATCGGACGCACAGTGCGCGTATCGCGCCCGTCAATGCGCAGACCTGTGTCCAGGATCGCGTTGCGCACGATATCGGCTTCCAGTTCCTTGAATCGCGACTTGGCAAGCTCGGTATCCAACCCCTCAGCGGCCAATTGTTCCATGGCGGTCTTCTTGGCAGCGCTCACCTTGTCGTGGCGGGCCGCCTTGGCGCGCTCCTGGTAAGCTTCGCTTAATGCAGCGCGTGCCAGCGCATCCAGCCGTGCCGCTACCGCGCGTTCCGCGTCGGAAGGTTCGTGCAGGGTCCAGGGCTCGCGCGCGGCATGCTCGGCCAGCGCAATGATCGCTTCGATAACAGGCTGGAATTGCTGGTGACCGAAGGTCACGGCGCCCAGCATGACATCCTCGGGCAGTTCCTGCGCCTCGGATTCAACCATCAACACCCCTTCCTGGGTGCCGGCCACCACCAAGTCCAGTCTGGAACTGGCCAGTTGGCTGGCGGTCGGGTTCAATACGAAGGCACCATCGACGTACCCCACACGCGCGGCACCAACTGGCCCCAGAAATGGAATGCCCGAAAGCGTCAGCGCGGCCGAGCAGCCGACCGTGGCCACAATGTCAGGGTCGTTTTCCAAATCGTGGCTCAGCACGGTTGCCACCACCTGCACCTCGTTGCGGAAGCCGTGCGGGAACAAGGGTCGGATCGGCCGATCGATCAGCCGGCTGACCAAAGTTTCCTTCTCGCTCGGTCGGCCCTCACGCTTGAAGAACCCGCCGGGAATGCGGCCGGCGGCAAAGGACTTTTCCTGATAGTTGACAGTCAATGGGAAGAAATCCTGCCCTGGTTTGGCGGATTTGACGCCGACTACGGTGCACAACACCACCGTTTCGCCATAGGTTACCATGACGGCGCCATCGGCTTGACGGGCAACCTTGCCGGTCTCCAGCACCAGGGGGCGTCCACCCCAGTCGATCTCCTTGCGGAAACAATTGAACATGCGTGTTCCTTTTCAGCCACTTACCGTGGCATTGGCGGCAAGGACGGGCATCGGAGCCGGTGGCTCGGCGTGGCAGGCGGCGTCTCGGGGCAGGGGGAACGTGCTCCGCCTGGCCTGAAACGCCGCCGTTCCTGCACGCAAGGCGCACGGCACGATGGCGTGGCTTGCCCTTGGGTAGCCGCGCGCCACCATGGTGCGCGGTTTGGGCCACGGCACGCTTATATAGCGCGTGTCCGTGCCAATGACAGCTTCCGGCCGCAATAACGCGGCCGGACCGATAGCCAGGGGGCCTGACGTTCTGGTGGCCTCAGCGCCGCAGGTTCAGTCGGCCGATCAGTGCCTGATAGCGGGTGGCATCCTTGCGCTTGAGATAATCCAACAAACCGCGCCTCTGGCCCACCATCATCAGCAGACCACGCCGACTATGAAAATCTTTGGCGTGAGTCTTCAGGTGCTCGGTCAGGTTGGTGATCCGCTCGGATAGCAGGGCCACTTGAACTTCCGGGCTCCCGGTATCGCCCGGCGCGCGGGCATATTCTTCTACCAGCGCTGTGCGGCGCTCGTGCGTTATCGACATCGGGCAATCCTTCCGTTACGGGTTCGCGCGGGCGACAGTCCCGCGTGGCGCCCGCCGCGCATGGCACGGGAAACGGTCATCGGCTTCACGGAGCCAGCCGGTGCCGGGATGTCGTCCAGCACGGTTGGCCCCGGGCGCGACAACCCGGGGCAGCCCAACATTCTGTGCGCCGAAGCGCCGTGAAAGTCCAGCCTTCGGGTCAGGCGGTAGAAGCGTATCCGGCCTGCGCCGGCGCATCCTGCCGGCTAAAGTATGGCCTCCATCGAAGCGATCTTAAGCTCGATCTGCTCGAACTCCGCCTGTTGTGCCTGCTCGGCCAGCTCGCGCTGTTTGCGGGAGCGCAGGCGATCCAGCCGTAACTCCAGCTTCTCGGTCATGCGCACGCCCTTTTCCTGATAGACTTCGCAACGCATCGCCTCGGCTACCGCGCGTAGTCCGAACTCCGCGACGCGGATTCCGTCATCCAGTTTGGCCAGCATGCCATCCCGCGCCGCCTGGGATGCTGCCCAGCGCGCCTGGTGCCACCACAATTCGGCATTGTAACGCTCAACCACGTAGCGGAGGATCGGACCACAAGCCATCAGGTCCAGCACGCGATCGATATTGCCCTCCTCGGGATAGCGGCTCCAGTCCGGCTCCATATCCTCGGGCATCAGGCTCGGCCATTCGCGGGCAAGTTCAGCGTTCTGTGCTGCAAAGCGTTTCTGCAATGTCTGGCCGGCAGAACGGTCGATGGTGAGCTTATGCTCGGTCGGCAGGTCCTCGATGTAGAATTTGCGGTTGTTGTTCAGTTCGCCATTCTCCACGCCTCGCAGCTGCATGGCATTGCACAGTGCAATTACACGGTAATCCAGGGCCTCGTTCACGATTTTGATCCGAGGTAGATCGGTGCCGTTCAGGCCGAGCATGGTCTCCAATTCGGTAATCACATCCTTGCAGCGCCGAAACGGCACCGGCACGATGTTTTCCTTGCCAAACAGCCGGGCCCAGCGGTCGAGCAGGGACACCATGTCGTAATAGGGGTGCTCCGGCCGTAGGGCGCGTTCCATCCAGGCCCGGGATACTTCGCGTCCATTTCGCGCTTGCGTGCTGGCCAGCGACAGGCATGTGTCCAACTGTGGGCGCACGAAAACGAGCACCCGCACACGGTCGAACAGTGGGGCAAGCAGATCGCGCAGGGCACTGACGTTTTCATCCTTGGTGCACCGACTTTGCAGATGCTCGTTGCTGATCACGAAATGCGTGATGCCCCGCTTGCGCGCGATCGCGACCTCCTGCTTCAGCTCATAGCGCATGCGTTCGCGAAATTTGTCATGGTCCACCGCGGACTTGATGTTGGCGTGCAGCAGCAATTCGTCCTGCCGGCCATTTTCCAGTCCATAAACGGCTAGCCGGCGATTGTTCGGCCGTTCCAGAACCTTGGAATAAAACACATTGTGCTGCGGCAACGCCTGCGCATTGTGATCCAGCCAGCGCTGGATGGAACTGGTTCCGGTCTTTTCGCAGCCGATATGCAGAACAAGTTCCATTGTGCCCGTCCGGGATAAAATTCATCAACGCACATCGTCGCTGGCTTAAGTCCGTTCCGCCATTGGTCAGGTCAGCAGTCCGGCCCACGCGCCGCTCATGCACGTAGCCAACGTGCCTGATACTAGGGACCGCACACCCAGGCTGACAACCTCATGTCGGCGCTCTGCTGGCAACATCGCGCCAAGCCCCCCTACCAATATCCCGACGCTGCCGAAATTGGCGAAGCCGCACAGCGCATAGGTCAAAATCAGACTTGTGCGTGGGGTAAGCTCATCGCGCGGCAGATGCGCCAATTGCAGGTAAGCCACGAATTCGTTCAGCACGGTTTTGGTGGCCATCAAGCCGGCCCCAATCGTCGCTTGCGGCCAGGAAAGCCCCATCAGCCACAGCAGGGGGCGGAACGGCAGTGCGACCACCCGCTGCAGTGAAACCGTTGCACCGCCGAACCCGGGCAGCAGGCCCAGCACGCTATTGGCCAGGGTTACCAAGGCCACCGCGACGATCAGTAGTACCACAATGCCCACCAGCACCGGCACACCCTCCATTGCCCCGCACACCAGCGCATCCAGCGCTCCGCTGGCGCGAGCGGGGAGGGTAAGGTTCGCCGGCGCCGAGGGGTCGGGATCGAACGGCACCATGATCGCGGCCAGCGCCAGCGCGGCCGGCGTGCTAATGACGGAGGCAGTCAGAATATGCCCCAGCGCATTGCCCAATACCGGGCCCATGACGGTCGCATAAATCACCATCACGGTGCCTGCGACGCCGGCCATGCCACAACTCATCAACGCGAACAGTTCCCCTTTCTGCAATCGCGCGAGATAGGGGCGAATGACCAGCGGCGCCTCGATCATGCCCAGAAACACGTGCACCACGGCACCCAGCGCCAGCGCTCCGCCAATTCCGGTCGCCCGGCGCAAGCCCCAGGCCAGCGCGCCCAACACGCGCGGCAGAACGCCCCAATGGTATAACAGCGCCGACGCCGCGCTGATTGTCAGCACCAGCGGCAGGCCGCGAAATGCCAGGATGTAGGGACTGCCCGGTCCGGTCGA
This sequence comes from Pseudomonadota bacterium, assembly GCA_021782435.1. Classification (GTDB taxonomy): domain Bacteria; phylum Pseudomonadota; class Alphaproteobacteria; order Acetobacterales; family Acetobacteraceae; genus JAJXVA01. The sequence continues at coordinate 2,671 of JAJXVA010000094.1, read as the reverse complement.
CGTGAAGGGTGCCGGTGCGCCGCCAAGATATCCGAAGACCAGACTATCCCCGGCATCGGTCGCCGCCTGAAACGCACTGGCTCCACGGTCCAGCCAACCCAATGCCAACTGCGCCACCGGCAGTTTCAGCAGCAAGAGCGCCAGGCCGGCCTGCAACGCGAAGCCGGCCAGTACCGGGCGCAGAGCGATCGCCCGGCGATTTTCACTCAACCCGTAGGCCAGCAGTACACAAACAATCAGCCCGATACCACCCCGCAACTCCATATCCCCGCCGGCTTTTCTATCACCTTGAAGGTGCTGGCGGCGATTGCAAGCGCCTTCGTCGCGCGGCAAGTAGCGTATCAATGTGCCCGGCGTGCGCGGATCATGGACAGTGACATCACCCTGCTGACCGCAGAATGAGCCAGACCAACCAGGTATCTGCCCGTCTTGCGGATCTAAGCGCCGCACTGGCGGGGTTACGCGACGGCGCCTACCGTGATGCGGCTATGCTGGCGGCTCCCTGGCACGCGCGCGATGCGGCCGATGTCGAGGCCGCCACACTGGTGGCTCTGGCGCTTGCGGGATCCGGCCAGGCCGCGCCAGCCGCAACCCTGCTGTGGGAGGTCGCGCGCCTGCGCCCCGAGGCTGCCCACCCCATCACAGATGCCATCGTGCTGCTCGATACCCATCGCGCCCATGGCCCTTTGCGTGCTCTACTCGACGCCGCCCTGGTCATCGATGATGCCAATCCCCGCCTGCTGGTTGCGGCTGGCGCCTGGCTGCAGCAAACCGGGGAGACCGGGCGCGCGCTTGCGGTTCTGGCCAAGGCAAGGCGCCTCGCGCCACATTCCGTGCCGGCCAAGGTTGCGGAAGCGGCGGCGCTGGCCGATTCCGGCGAAGTCGGGGCCGCCATTCGGCAGTTACGCGGCCTCATCGACGCGGGTCAGGCCGATGCCGCCGCCTGGTCAAACCTTGGCACCATGCTCACGTTGCGCAATGAATTCCCCGAGGCTGACGCCGCCTTCCGGGAGGCGACGCGGCTCGACCCCAAGCACTGGACCATCCTCTTCAACCACGGCATGACCCTGCTCAAATGGGGGCGCCTGCGCGAGGGCTGGCCTTCCTTCAATATGCGGCTGCACCTTCCTGGCCATGCTCTGTTGCCGCTGCACCGGTTGCTGCCGCGGCTGGCGCCAGGGCAGCGCCTGGACGGTAAAACCGTGCTGATCACCCACGATTCCGGCTTCGGTGATACCTTGCAGTTCATCCGCTATGCGCCCCTCCTGGCAGCGCGCGGCGCGCGGGTGCTGCTTTGGGTGCCGGAACCGCTGCGCCGTCTCATGGCCAGTGTCGCAGGCATCGCCGATGTCTTCACCGACCGATCGATCTGGCCGCTGCACGACCATCATTGCCCGATCATGCGCCTGCCGGATGTGTTCGCGACAACGCTAGCCGATATTCCGGCCGCCCTGCCTTATTTCGCGCCATCGCCTGCCGATGTCGCGGCGTGGTCGGCGCGGCTCGGATCAAATGATCCGCGCCTCAGAGTCGGGTTGTGCTGGGCTGGTTCCTCCCGGGAAGGGGATCCGCGATTGCAGGCGGTGGACCGGCGGCGCAGCCTGACCGCCGATACCGCTATCCGCCTGGTCAACCTCGCTCCCCGGTACCGCTGGATTTCCCTGCAACTCGGCCGCCCGGAACCCCTGCCGATCGAAAACCCTATGTCCGCAGTGCGGGATTTCGCAGATACGGCGGCGTTGATCGCCAACCTTGATGTCGTGGTCAGCGTCGATACCGCGGTTGCGCATCTCGCCGCCGGCCTTGGCAAAACCGTGCTCATGTTGGATCGCTATGATAATTGTTGGCGCTGGCTGCACAGCCGCGCCGATACACCCTGGTATCCGAGCTTGCGGATCCTGCGCCAGGCCGCCTGGGGGGACTGGTCGCTGCCGCTACGCCTTACGGTGGCCGCGCTCTTGGAGCTTCGCCCCGCTTTCCGCGGCGCTTGACCTTGATCAATGCCCCCGCCCGAAGGGCAAGCTTTCCTCATTGACACATCAGGTTCTGGGGGGAATGCGCGTCGTGACGACCATCGAAATGGCTTATCTAATGCTGGTGATTGGCGTTTTTCTGGTTTTCGCTATCACGATCGGCGTTACTACCGTCATCGACCGAACCCCGGCGCACAAAGCTCGCCAACCTGAACAGATCCTCCGCCCCCACTGATACCTGCCTTAGGCTCTGTACCCATTGCGTCGACGCGGTGAGGTTTGATTCAAGCTCCTTGGGAGGGCTTGAGGCATGGCTGAGACGTTCTGGCTGAGTGACACGCAATGGGCTGCGATCGCGCCGCTGCTGCCATCATTTGGTGGAAAGCCGCGTGTTGACGATCGCAGGGTGATCAGCGGCATCTTGCATCGGTTCCGTGAAGGGCTGCGCTGGCGCGCGCTTCCGGCGGTGTATGGCCCGCGCACCACGGTGTTCAACAGGTTCAACCGCTGGAGCGGACGCGGCCTGTGGCAGGACATTTTCACAGCCCTGTCGCACTGCGACGAACCACCATTGATCGGCATGGCCGATAGCACGGCCGTTCGCGCCCACCGAGCCGCCGCTGGCGGAAAAGGGGGGCGCAAGCGCAAGCCATCGGACGCTCGCGTGGCGGGCGCACCACCAAGCTCCATGCTCTCGT
>JAJXVA010000093.1 GCA_021782435.1 Pseudomonadota bacterium | reverse complement strand
GAGGTCGAGCGGCGGATCAGCGACCGAGAAACGCTTCCAGATTGTGGTGCAGCGCGCCCGGCTGGTCGACATGCAGCCAGTGCCCGGCATCAGCGATCGTGACGATGCGCGCGGTGGGAAACTGGGTGGCGATGGCAGTGCGCCCGGCTGGCCCGATATAGTCGGAGTTCATGCCCGCGATGAAGCAGACAGGACCGGCATAGGTAGGGGGCAGGAAGTCCCAGCGCATCAGGTCCGGCATGGCGGCCGCGATAAAGCCGAGCCCGAGGGTCCAGGCGGGTTCGTGGCCGGTTTTCAGATTTTGCAGCAGGAAGGCCCGGGTGGCGGCATCGGGCACGGCGGTGCTGAGGGCATGGTCGGCCTCTCGGCGGGTCAGGTTGGGGCTGAGGGGCAGCGCCAGCATGGAGGCGGCGTAGCGACCGAGTGTGGTGGCGTAGGGCATGGGCGCGATATCCAGCACGGCGAGGCGGGTGACGCGGGCCGGATGGTCGAGCGCCGCGCGCATGGCGACCTTGCCGCCCATGGAATGACCGATCAGGGTGAAACGGTCGAGGCCGATGGCATCGAGGGTTTCGATGAGGTCGGCGGCAAGGGTGGCATAGTCCATTGCCGGGGCGTGGGGGCTGGCACCATGGTTGCGCAGATCGGGGGCGAGGACGCGGTGTTGCCCGGCGAGTGCGGTCTGCAGGGCCGTGAGATTGCGGCCACGACCGAACAGACCGTGTAACAGCACGACCGGCGCGCCTTGGCCGGCCTCGGTGAACGCAAGGCGCATCAGGCGGGGTCGTGCACGGTCAGCACGATTTTACCGACGACGCTGCCGGCTTCGAGCGCGCGATGGGCGTCGGCGGTCCGGCCCAGCGGGTAGGTGGCATGTATGATGGGGGTTGCGAGCCCGGCATCGAGCAGCGGCCAGACGATGCGACGCAAGGCGGTGGCGATGCCGGCTTTTACCTCGAGACTGCGGGGGCGGAGGGTCGAGCCGGTCAGGGTCAGGCGCTTGCGCTGAACCAGACCGAGATTAACCGAGGCAGCCACCGCGCCACCAAGGAATGCGATGTAGACGAGCGTGCCATCCTGGGCAAGGATTTCCAGGTTACGGTCGAGATAAGGGGCGCCGACCATGTCGAGGATGACATCGACGCCGCGGCCGTGGGCACGGACCGCCTCGGCGAAGTCCTGTTCGCGATAATTGATGGCGAGTTCGGCGCCGAGGTCGCGACAGGCCTGGCATTTTTCGGCGCTGCCCGCGGTGACGATGACATGGGCGCCGAGCGCGCGGGCGAATTGGATGGCGGTGGTGCCGATGCCGGATGACCCGCCATGGATGAGCGCGGTCTGTCCGGCTTTGAGACCGCCGCGCTCGAACAGGTTGTGCCAGACGGTGAAGCTGGTTTCGGGCAGGGCGGCGGCCTGGACCAGGGAGAAACCCTGAGGCAAGCGGAGCACCTGCCCGGCCGGCACGGCCACGTATTCGGCGTAGCCGCCACCATTGGTCAGTGCGCAGACCCGCTTGCCGAGGACGGCCTCGGGCACGTCGGCGCCGGCGGCCACGACTTCCCCGGCGACCTCGAGCCCGAGAATGGGGCTGGCGCCGGCGGGCGGCGGATAATGGCCCTGCCGCTGGAAAATATCGGGTCGGTTGATACCGGCCGCGGCAACACGGATCAGCACTTCGTGGGCGGCGGGTTTGGGCACCGGACCGCGGACGACTTCCAGGACGTCCGGCGGGCCGGGCGTGTTGAAGGACACGAAAGACATCTCGGCTGGGATCATGCGCGGGAAATTCTACGGATCGCGTTTCTGGCGCAAGCCTGCATCGCACGGGCCGGAAATGACCTGACAGGTGCCTTTGAACAGCCATGTTTGGAGAGAAGCTTGACGAAGGCGCGCCACGGCACCGGACGAGCCTGGACGGGCGCGTGGATTGGCAGGAGGCGGCGCGTTGGACAAACGGATATGGCGCGGAAGATGGACGCCGGGGCGCTGAAGGCGCGGGCGCCGAAGCTGGCGCGCTGGCTGCATGCGTGGCGCCGCCGTAAACTGGGGGCGGCGGTGCTGCACGCGCCACAGCGGCTGCGGGCGCTGGTGCGCGGGGACGAGCTGGGGATGGTGCTGCTGGCGGCCGCAACCGGCGTGCTGGCTGGCACAATGGTGGCCGCGATGAACCTGATAACCCAGACCGCGCATGCGGGGCTGTTCCGGCTCGATGTGGGGGTGCGCTTATCGGCGGCGACCAGCGTGCCCGCCTTGTCGTCGCTGCTGGTGCCAACGCTGGGGGGGCTGCTGCTGGGACTGGCGGGCCTGGGACTGGCGCGGGTGACGGCGCGGCCAGCGGTGGACCCGATCGAGGCCAATGCGCTCTATGGCGGTGTGATGTCGGTGCGCGACAGCCTGTTGGTGGTGGCGCAGACCATCCTTTCGAACGGGTGCGGCGCCTCACTGGGATTGGAGGCTGGTTATACCCAGATCGGGGCGGCGCTGGGCAGCCGGCTAGGCCGCAGCTTCCGGCTGCGGCGGGCGGATTTACGGGTGCTGCTGGGCTGTGGCGCGGCAGGGGCGATTGGCGCCGCGTTCAATGCGCCGCTGACCGGTGCCTTTTATGCCTTCGAACTGGTGATTGGCACCTACACCCTGGCGACGCTGGCGCCGGTGATGCTGGCCTCGATCTGCGCGATTGCCACCAACCACCTGTTATTCGCGGAACCGGCCGGTTTCGCGGTCCAGGTGCCGAGTGCGATTACCGCGCTGGATTACATTCCGATTCTGGCGCTGGGGGTGCTGGCCTCGCTGTTCGGCGTCGCCCTGATGCGTGGGGTGACGCTGGTCGAGCAGGCGTTCCGGCGCAGCGGCGTGCCGGCCTGGCTGCGGCCGATGATGGGCGGGGCGGTGGTGGGGGTGCTGGGGCTGGTGACGCCGGCCGTATTGTCGTCCGGGCATGGGGCGTTGCGGGTGCAGCTGGACATGCCGTTCACCCTCAGCTGGGCGGCGCTGCTGGTGGTACTGAAAAGCCTGGCGACGGCGATATCGATCGGGTCGGGATTTCGTGGCGGTTTGTTTTTCGCCTCCCTGTTCATTGGCGCCTTGTTCGGCAAATTTTTTGCGGCGGTGCTGGCCGTGGCCTCGGTGGGTACTGCGCTGCCGGACGTGGTGTGCGCGGTGGTGGGCATGAGTTCACTGGCGGTGGCAGTGGTGGGCGGACCGCTGACCATGAGCCTGCTGGCGCTGGAAAGCACCGGCAGCCTGCCACTCACGATCGCGGTGCTGGCGGCGTCCGTGCTGTCGTCGCTGACGGTGCGGCGGACCTTCGGGTATTCGTTCGCGACCTGGCGGTTTCACCTGCGCGGGGAAGCGATACGCAGTGCCGTGGATATCGGCTGGGTGCGCAACCTCACCGCCGGGCGGATGATGCGCAAGGATATCCGCACCGTGCCGGTTGAGATGGACATGACGAGCTTCCGCCGGGAGTTTCCGCTGGGGCATACGCAACGGGTGGTGATGGTGGACGCGGCAGGCCGGTACGCCGGGATCGTATTTCCTCCCGAGGCGCACGCGGTGGAGGCGGACAGCATGACGCTCGCGGATTTGCTGCATTACCGGGATACGGTGCTGCTGCCGCAGATGAGCGTGAAGGAGGCGATTGCCGCCTTCGAGGCGGCGGAGAGCGACGCGCTGGCGGTGGTGGACGACAAGGAGACACGGCGGGTGATCGGCCTGCTGACCGAACAGCACGCGCTGAAGCGTTACAGCGAGGAGTTGGACCTGCGGCGGCGGGAACTTTCCGGCGAGCGTTGAGTGCGATCAGCGGAAATGCTAGCCGCCGGCGCCATGCAAGACGCGCCCGCGATCGATTGGACCAAACTGCGCCACGCTTTCGGCTTCCGGGTGTTGCGGGCCGATTTGGGGAATTTCTTTTTCTGGCAGTTCCGGGAGGTGGATGGGTTCCTGATTTCGGGCAAGAACTCGGGCACGCATTGGGTGAAGTTCATGCTGAGCGTGGCGCTGGCGCATAGCGCCGGGGTGGCGCCGCCCACCCATACCAGCGGCCGGGCCGCGGATGCGGTCATCGGCCATCCGCGCTGGGGACGCCAGCACGCGGACCTGCCCTTCATCGGTAGCTCCCACAGCATTCCGTCCGGGGCGTTCGCGTGGCGGCTGGCGCCGTTCCGGCCGCCGCCGGTGGTGGTGCTGGTGCGGGACATCCGCGATGCGCTGCTTTCGAACTATGTGAAGTGGCGCGACGATTACGCCATGAGCCTCAGCGAATTCGCGCGCTGCTGGCCGACCGGGCGTAAACTGGTGGCCGATGTGTGGTGGTATATTCATTTCTTCAATCGCTGGGGCGATGTGGCGGCGGCCTGGCCGGGGCGGGTGCTGTTCGTGCGCTATGAGGATGTGCGGGCGGACCCGGGCACCTGGCTCATGCGGATGGCCGCCCATTTCGGGGTGACCCTGGGCGCCGAAGACGTGGCGGCCGCCCTGCCCTATCGGGCGCACGAAGCGGTGCGGGCGAAGCTCGATCCGGGCGAGACCGAAATCGTGATACCTGAGGCGGAATTGCGCCGGGCGATACGGTTCAGTGACGCGGACCTCGCTTATTTGGGCGAAGTGTTCCGTCGGTTTCTGCGCCACGATCTGGGCTACTCCCTGCGTGAAGCGCCGTGAGCGAGCGGCTGGAAACCTGGATGCAGCGGCTGGTGCTGGTTCTGCCGCTGCTGATACTGGCGAGCCGGGCGGGCGCGGATGCGGCGATCGCGGTCGTGGCGCTGGCGTTTCTGGCGCACTGCGCGGGTAGCCGGGATTGGGGCTGGACGCGGCACTGGGCGGCGCGGTTGAGCCTGCTGTGGTGGGCGTGGGTGGTGGTGTGTTCCCTGCCGGTGGCCGGGTTGGGCGCGGGCGGCCTGCATTCCCTGATCCAGGCGGTGCTGCTGGGGCGATACCTGCTGTTCGCGGCGGCGCTCTGGGTGTGGCTGCTGCGCGGGGCGGCGGCGCGGCGGCGTTTGAGCGCGGTGCTGGCGGTGGCGGCGGGATGGATCATTCTGCAGTGCTGGCAGCAATACCTGTTCGGCGTGAACATACTGGGCGACCATCGCTGGATGGACGGCGCGCTGACCGGGCCGTTCCAAGGGCCGCGGGCGGGGCCGGAACTGGTGCTCATTCTGTTTCCGGCGATACTGCCGGGGACGTTGTGGCTGTTGAACAGCCCGCGCTGGTCGCGGCGCGCCCTGGGCGTGGCGTGGTTCGGTGCCGGCGTGCTGACCATGGTGCTGATCGGCCAGCGCATGCCGGCGCTGCTGACGGGGTTGGGGTTGGTGCTGTGCAGCCTGGTATTGCCCCGGCTGCGCCGGGTGGCGCTGGCCGGGCTGGCCGCCGCGTTCGTGCTGGTGGCGGCGACCCCGGTGATTTCACCGCCGACGTTCCATAAGCTGGTCATTCACTTCAGCCAGCAGATGCGGCACTTTCCGGAGAGCGATTACGGCCAGCTTTACATACGCGCGACCGTCATGGGGTTGCAGAATCCCTGGACGGGTCTCGGCTTCGATGGGTTCCGCGACCATTGCCGCGAGGCGCGTTACAAGAAGGGTCTGCCGCGGCTCGGCATTCCCGATGGCGACGCGCAGAGCCCGGGGGCCTGCAACATTCACCCCCATAACCATTACCTGGAAGCCCTGACCGAAAGCGGATTTCCGGGGCTGATACTGTTCTGCCTGACGGTTCTGGCCTGGCTGCTGACGATGGCGCGCGGGCTTGGCCGGGGAGACCCGATCGGCGCGGCCTGCCTGATCGGGGCGGTGCTGGCGTTCTGGCCGCTGGCCTCGACCAGCGCGCTGTTCACGCTGCCGAATGCCGGCTGGATTTTTCTGGTGCTGGGCATGGGGCTCGCGGCCCTGGCCGGACCGGCCGCGAGCGACGCCACCAGGGCGTGACCGATCGGGGCCTTCCCCCAGGTTCCGAGGTCCGCGGGTTTCTGGGTCCTCGGGGAGGTGATGCCGGGGGCTAGGCCGTTTGCGCGAGACGCTGGTGGATGCGGGCGGCATCCTGGCTGGTGGCGGGGGTGTAGACGACCATGGTGAGATCGGGCCGGCCCTCCACCTGATACGCGGAATAGTCGAAACTGGTTTCCCCGAGCCCGGGAAGGTGCCAGCGCTTGGGCGCGGCGGTGAAGCCGCGCACCTGGTTTTCGGCCCAGAGGGCGGCGAATTCCGGGCTGGCCCGGGACAGGTCCGCGACCAGGGCGCGCAGTTTTTCGCGCGGCTTGGCGCGGGCGGCGTCGGCGCGGAATACGCCGACGATGAGGCGGGCGGTTTCGTGCCAGTCGGGCTGGGCGGCGCGCATCACGGGGTCGCAGAAGATCTGACGCAGGATGTTGCGGCTGCCGGCGGGGAGGGTTGCGAAGTCGAACAGGACGCGCGCGGTGGCGCGGTTCCAGGCCAGGACATCCCATACCGGGTTGCGGATCAGGGCGGGGGCGAGGGGTAGCGCATCGAGCACGCGTTGCAGGCGGGGCGGGAGGGTGTCGTCATCGGCGGGCGCGGCGGGCTCCGGCTTGCGGCCGAGGGCGAGGACGTGGAGGTGCTGGCGCTCGGGTTCGGTCAGCATCAGGGCCTGGGCCAGGCGGTCGACCAGGTCGGCCGAGGGCGCGCCGCCCCTGCCCTGCTCCAGCCAGGTGTACCAGGTGACGCTGATGCCGGCGCGGGTGGCGACCTCCTCGCGGCGGAGGCCCTGGGTGCGGCGGCGGCCACCGGCGAGCCCGAAATCAGCAGGGCTGAGCCGGCCGCGACAGGTTTTGAGATAGGCGGCGAAGGCGGGATCGACGGGCGTGGGCATGGCCTGGGGGGTGCTGGGTATACCAGGATAAGCTGTTATCTTTACCGAGGCAAAAACCCTGCCAGTTTCGACCCGGTCATGTCATTCGGAGTTGAGCGATGCGGGTTTTCGTAACGGGCGCCACGGGGTTCGTGGGGTCGGCGGTGGTGCGCGGGTTGATTGGCGCGGGACACCAGGTGCTGGGGCTGACGCGCTCCGATACCGGGGCGGCGGCGGTGGCGGCGATGGGCGCCGAGCCGGTGCGCGGGACGCTGGAGGACACGGCGAGCCTGGCGCGTGGCGCGGCGGCGGCGGATGCGGTGGTGCATACCGCGTTCGACCATGATTTCAGCGATTTCGGGCGGGTTTGCGCGCTGGATGAGGCGGCGATTCTGGCCATGGGGGCGGCGCTCGCGGGCAGCATGCGGGCCTTGCTGGTGACCAGCGGGGTGGGATTGCTGGCGCAGGGTCGGCCGGCGACCGAGGCCGGAGGTGTTTCCCCGCCAGTCCGAGGCGGCGGCGGCGGCGGTGGCGGCACTCGGGGTGCGGGCCGGGACGGTGCGGCTGCCGCCGACGGTGCACGGGTTGGGCGACCACGCCTTCGTGCCGCAACTGATCGCGCTGGCGCGGCGGACGGGGGTTTCGGCGATGATCGGCGATGGCGGCAATCGCTGGTCGGCGGTGCACCGCGACGACGCGGCGCGGGTGTTCCAGCTGGGGCTGACGCGGGGGCCGGAGGCGGGGCCGTTTCATGCGGTGGCGGAGGCGGGGGTGGCGTTCCGCGAGATCGCGGCGGCGATCGGACGGCAGCTCGGGGTCAGGGTCGTGGAACTGAGCCCGGACGCGGCGGCGGCGCATTTCGGGCCACTGGCGATGTTCGTGGGTTGGGACCTGGCGGTGGACAGCACGCGGACGCGGGCGGCGCTGGGCTGGGCGCCGCGCGAGGTGGGATTGCTCGAGGACCTGGCCAACCCGGCCTATTTCGCGGCCTGAGCCCCGTGCGTTCGGGCGGAGCCCGGTCCAGTGTTTCGGGCGGAGCCCGGTCCGGTGTTTCGGGCGGCGGGTTGGGGTCTAGCCCGAGGTGCGGCCGGTGTTGAGGTGGCGGTCGAGGTCGAGGCGGAGTTCCTCGATGGCGTTGTATGAGGCGGGGTCGAGGGATTCGACCGCGGTCAGCAGGGTCTGGCAGGTTTCGCGCAGGGCCTCGAGCAGGGCGTTGCCGCGGTGGCCGGTGAGGGTGGCATCGAGATCGGCGGAGGCGGCGTGGTGGCCGCTTTGCTTGAGCTGCTTGGCGAGGCGGGTGGCGCGGGTGGCGGGGTCATCGGTCATGCGCGGTTCCTTTGCGGCCAATACGTGCCGAAGGTCCAGAGATTGCCCTCGGCGTCGCGGAGGGTGAATTCGCGGCTGCCATAGGGGGTGTCGTAGAGCGGTTGCTCGATTTTCACCCCGGATGGGGCGACGCGGGCGAACAGGGCATCGGCGTCGTCGACCGCGATATAGAGCGCATCGGTGCGGCGGCCGTCGAGCGGGCCGAGGCTGCGGGCATAGGCATCGTCGCGGTGCTGGCCGAGCATGAGCATGGCGGAGCCGAAGGCCAGCTCGGCATGGACGATGATGCCCTCGTCCTCGTAGCAGGCGTGTTCGGTGAAGCCGATCGTATCGACCAGCCAATCGCGCAGGGCGCGGGCATCGGCACAGCGGATCGTGGGGAAGATGCGCGGGGGTTCAATGGGGTCGGTCATGGGGAATGCGGCCTTGGCAGCCGAGTATGGGGCGGCGGGCGATGCGGCGCAATGCGCGGCGGCCGCCATTTTGTTACGATACCGGAACGATTAGGGCGTGCGAAGGGGCGAGGCGGTGGCGGGTGTTTTTTCGCGCGGGCGGAACGGGCGGCGCGGGATGGGTGGCGCGAGACGGGTGGGGCGTTTGGGACGAGCTGAAAGCGGCCGGGTGGCGCGCGGCGCGGATGGGCGCGCGGATGCGGGTGGGGATGGGTTTGGTGGCGCCGGATTTGGCCCCGGGCTTGGATTCGGCCCCAGGCTCGGCCTCGTTCCCGGCTTCGTCGTCCGTGTCATCGGGGTATGGCCAGGGGAGGGCGTCGACGAGGGGGATGAGGATGTCGCGGAGAATGGTTGCGAATTCGGCGGTGAGGTTGAAATCGTCGCCGTCGAGGAAGCTGAACAGGGTGACGCAGGGGGGTGGGACCTGCCCGGTTGGGTGGTAGGGGGCGACGATGAGGATGATGACCTGGAGGAGGATGACGGCGAGCACCGAGGTCGCGCCCGGTTCATCGGGTGCGGTGTGGCGGGCGCGGTGAGCCAGACTATCCAAGGCGTCCAGCCCCG
>JAJXVA010000092.1 GCA_021782435.1 Pseudomonadota bacterium | reverse complement strand
GCCTGGCCTGCGCCGCGCGCGGCGCCGGCGGAAGTGGGCGGGCGCGGCAGCCCGGGGCGGATACCCTGACTGCGGCGCAGTTCCGGCAAGGCAGTGCGCACCGTGCCGTGCGGCCCGACCGGCGAGGGCAGGGGGCGGATTTGCGGGCCGGGGGCGCGCCGAGGGGGCGCGGCTACCGGCACGTGCATTCGCTGAGCGACGCGGGGTGTGAGCCCGAGGGTACGTGCGCCCGGCGCGATGGGGGCGCGATGGATGAGCGGATGGATTTGTGCGAGTTGCGCCGCCTGGACGCGGTGCGCGAGGGCGCGCACCGGCCGGCTGTCCGCCATGGCGGAGGCGGGCATGACCATGGCCGCGCGCGCATTGGCGAAGCGCGCGATGGGCATGTTGCGGCGCTCGTTTATGATATTCGTGATGTTGGTGACGTTGCGGATATTGGTGATGTTGACGCGGTTGATATAGGTGCGGCTGACCGTGTAAGGCGGCAGATAGGGTTCCCGTGGGCCGAGCGGTACCCAGCCGATATTGGCGCCGGGGCCAAAGGCTGGGCCGAGGCCGAGACCGAGCCCGATGGCCGCCGCGGCGCCGAGAGCGGCGCCGATGCCGAAGAAACTGACCAGCGCCGGGGCGTAGACGGGTGGGCCTTCCGCGACATAGCCGGGATAGACAGGCACCCAGCCCCAGCGCGGCCCAACCTGCACCCAGCGGCCATAATGGAAGGGCGCAAAGCCCCAGGGCTCGGAATCAATCCAGGTCCAACCCCAGGGCGCGACGTAGGACCAGCGCCCGTCGTGGTAAGGCGCCCAGTCGGCTCCGACGTCGGGGTACCAGACATCGCCGTAGCTGGGGTCGGGCTGCCAGCTGCCATACTGGTTGAGGTCGTTACCACCAGTCATTTCAGCAACGACAGCGGGCGGCGGGGCGCCTTGTGGGGGCGCCATGCGGTCCTGGGCGCGAACCTGGTCGATAAAGGGGTCGTCCTGGAAGGAGGCGGTCTGAACCTGATAGGGGGCGCCGGGGCCGCTGAGGAACAGGCTTTCTCCGGGGGAGACGGGTTGCACGAGGCCGGAGCCCGTGATTTCGGCCCGCCCGTCCAGTACGCTGACCACGGTCGGGTTGTCGGTATCGCCCGCGACGATGTCGAACCGGCCTGGCCCGAACAGCGTGACGGTGCCGCGCGGGGTGTCGATGGCGTAGATCTGGCCGAGTTCCGCGGTGTGCAGGTCTATGAACATCTCGCCTTCCGGCAGGATGGCGGCGAGCGCCTGGTCATCGAGCGAATTCAGGTCGAACTCGGTCTGGCCGTTGAGCCAGAATACGTTGGATTCGATTTCGAGCCGGGCCTCGCTTTGCGGCTGGGTCCAGTAGGCATCGCCGTCGGTGAGAGGGGTGTTGGGGATGGCGTCGGTCCAGTCCTGCTGGCCGGCGGCATGATAGGAAACCTGGCCGTTGTAATCGGCGAGGCGCCCGACCAAGGCTGGCGGGTCCTGGCTGGGATTTTGGGTGTAGCCGGCGTCTGCCCCGGGCTGACCATAACCTGAGGGCTGGCCATAACCTGAGGGCTGACCATAGCCGGAGGGTTGACCGTAGCCCGGGGTTTGGCCGTAGGCGGGGGGTTGTTGCCCATAACCGGGCTGGCCATAAGGCTGGGCGCGCGCCGGCAGCGGCCCCAGCACCAAACCCACGGTGACCAGGCTGGTGGTCAAGCCATAGAAGCCGCGGCGCAGTGGCATTCGATCCTCCTGTAAGCCGGTTGTTCGCCGGAATCCGATCGGGGCAGACTGACCTGCGATCTTGGCCGAATCCGGGCGGGCGCACCAGAATTTGTTACGAATTACCACCGGATCCACCCGGGTCTCGGGTTACGGCTGGTAACTGACCTTTAAATAGCTGCGCCCACGCCATCCCGCGGCTTGAGGCTCGGGAGTACCGGCCACATGTCTGATGGTGAGCGGGGCAAGCTGACCGAGACGCGCGCCCCTGAGGTGAACCAGGACAGAGGCAGACATGACAACAGCGCTTTCCCGGGCCGGTCAGGGTTTCCGTGCCCGCATGATCGGGGTGGCGGGCGCGGTGGCGCTGACCACTACGCTGGCCGGCTGTTACTATCCGGCCTACGACACCGCCTACCCATACAGCTACGGCTATTACGATTATCCGGCTTATGCGGACTGGGCCTACCCGGTGGGAATTTTTGGCATTGGCTGGGGATGGGGGCCAGGCTGGTACGGGGGCTGGGGCTGGCGCGGCGGGTGGTGGGGCCATCCGGGCTGGTGGGGCTGGCACGGCTACTGGCGTGGCGGGTACTGGCGTGGCGGTTGGCGTGGCGGCTACCGCGGGTTCCATGGGGGGTTCCGTGGCTTCCATGGCTTCCATGGCGGGGGTGGCCGACGGTAACGGCAGGCGCCGGCGCAACCCCAGGGGTCCGCCCGTCGAATGCCGTCGTGGCGGGACTCCGGCCGGCGGCGCCGCGGGTCATCGCCTGAGGCGAAGCCGGGGTGTGCGCGTCGGCTTGGGCACTAGCCGCCTGACATGACCGGTATGCGGGTCGTGCCGCAATTGAAAGGACCCTGGCTGTGGGATGAGACACAGGCCGACCGACCCCTGGACAGGTCGCCAGGGGGGCGGGCATGCCTTACGGCCGCGGGGGGTTCCTGTTATTCTGCCCACCCGGGGTTGTGGGGGCGGCAGGCACATGAGGTATTCGAACGAAACGTGGGCATGGCTCGTCGCGCCACTGGTGCTTGCGCCGGCCCTGGCGATGGCGGCTCCGGCTCCGGCCGTGGCCGTTCCCGCCTGGAGCAACCTGTTCAACCGCACCAGCGGCTGGACGGGCGCCGATGGCATATTCACGCATCTGGCGGATGGATGGGACCAGCCGAATGACCCCAACCCCGCGGCGCGGGTGCTGTTCGTGTTCAGTGATACCTTCATCGGCAAGGTCGATGCGGCCGGGCAGCGCGAATCCGGTGTGGTGATGCCGCGCAATACCGGCGCGGTGCTCGACGGGCGGCTGCCACGCCCGAAGCAGATCAGTTTTTTCTGGGGGAATATGGAAGGGTCCGCGCAGTCCGTCATCGTGCCCGACACCCCGCTGACGCGTCAGGGGCAATGGTACTGGCCGGAAGATGGTGTCGTCACCCAGGGCAGGTTTTATTTCTTTGCACAAAGAATGGAACAAACCTCGTCGGGTGGTGGTTTCAATTTCGCGGTCGCCGGTGTCGATTTGATTTCCGAGCCGGCGTCGGGCTATGGCAATGCCGCCAACCCGATCACGCAGGCGGATACGCCGCTTACGATTCCCGCGACATCGACGGCCGGGCTCATTCAGTACGGTAACGCCGTCATGGCCAACACGACCGAGGCCGGCGCGCCATTCCCGGATGGCTACGTCTATGTTTACGGACTTCGCAACGACCCCGCGACCAAATATCTGCTGGCGGCGCGGGTTCCGGTTGGCGAGATTTCGGTGTTTTCGGCCTATCGCTTCTGGAACGGTGCGCGGTGGATTGCGGATATTCATCAGGCCGTGCCGATCACGGAGGGATTGTCATCGGAATTCAGCGTCACGCCGCTCAGTAACCATGAATATCTGCTGGTGTA
The DNA here is from genome assembly GCA_021782435.1 of Pseudomonadota bacterium. GTDB lineage: Bacteria > Pseudomonadota > Alphaproteobacteria > Acetobacterales > Acetobacteraceae > JAJXVA01. The sequence goes on along the minus strand of JAJXVA010000092.1, from coordinate 5,651 downwards.
CCAGCTCGATACCCTGAGCGATCGGACCGTGATCCGATACGGCCGCTCGCCGGTCGGACCCTGGAGCAACGCGAGCACCATCTATCATTGCCCCGAGCCCTACGAGTATGTCGGGGATCAGGTCTATTGCTACAATGCCAAGGCGCACCCGGTGCTTTCCCGTCCGGGCCAGATACTGATCAGTTACAACGTGAACACCATGTCCTCGACGGCGAATATCGATGTCGCGTCGATCTATCATCCGCGGTTCATCGCGTATGCGCTGCCCGCCGGGGTCACGCTCGGCCGGCCAGGCCCGGTGCCATAGGCGTTCCGCGCGGCGCCGAGCGGGCGCGGCGCGTGCGCCCCGTGCCGGCTGACGCTGGAAGGCTCGGGGTTGCGCCCTGGGCGTGGCTGGCGGGGGGCGTTCGGTCGCGCGGCGGCTTTCGGGATCTTTTCTTCCGCGCCGCATCGGACTAACCCTGCATGCCATGAGCTGGCTCACCGAATACGTTCGTCCGCGCATCCGCAACCTGCTCGGCAGGCGGGAAGTTCCGGATAATCTGTGGGTGCAGTGCGGCAACTGCCAGCAGATGCTGTTCGTGAAGGAGCTGGAGGCCAACCTGAAGGTCTGTGGCAATTGCGGGCACCACCATCGGGCCACGGCCGCTGAGCGTTTGAGCTGGACACTGGATACCGGATTCCGCCGCATCGAGCTGCCCAAGGTGCCCGCCGATCCGCTGCGCTTTCGGGACACCAAGCGCTACGCCGACCGGTTGCGTGACGCGCGCGATAAAGTTCAGCAGGACGATGCCATCCTCGTCGCCCACGGCACGATACAGGGCCAGCGCGCCGTGGTGGCGGCGATGGGGTTCGAGTTCATGGGCGGCTCGATGGGGGCCGCGGTCGGGGAAGGTATCGTGGCCGGCGCTCGGCTCGCCATTCTGCAACGGGCGCCGTTTGTCATTTTCACGGCGAGTGGTGGCGCCCGGATGCAGGAAGGCATGGTGAGCCTGATGCAGATGCCGCGCTCGACCATTGCCGCGCAGATGGTGCGGGATGCCGGACTGCCGTTCATCGTCGTCATGACCGACCCGACGACCGGCGGCGTCACCGCCAGCTTCGCCATGCTGGGTGATGTTCATATCGCCGAGCCGGGGGCCACGATCGGGTTTGCCGGCGCACGCGTGATCGAGCAGACGGTGCGTGAGAAACTTCCGGAAGGTTTTCAGAAGGCCGAATATCTGCACCAGCATGGCATCATCGACATGGTTGTCCGGCGGGCCGAGGTGCCGGCCACCCTGTCGCGGCTGATCGCGCTGCTCGGTCGGGACCAGATGGCGGCCTGAGACCGGCCGACCGGCGCCGGCCTTGGAAGCCGATCAGAACAAACGCCGGCGCGCAGCCACCCAGAGCGCGCAACGGTCGGTAACGCGCCACCACTCCGATTGCGCGCTGGCGGGTGCCGGGCGCGATGTGCCGCGGGGTAGGCCTGGGCCCCGCTCCGCAGCCGGGGGTGGCTCGGACGAAGATAGCCCGGCCGGGTTTCGCGCCAGCCGGGTAAGCCAGCGTCGGGCCAGCAGAACGGGCAAGGTCGCGGCCACCAGCTTCTCGGGCCATGGCCGCGCCGGCCCGAGCAGCAACCGGGCTTCGGCCGCGACCCAGGCGGCGTCACGACCCTGGGGAAAGGTCACGCGACCCTGGGTTGCGTGGGCGGCGCGGTTGCGCAGCAGGCCCACGGCGGCGACGCCCGCGCCGAGCGCCAGCAGGTCCAACGCCTCTGGCAGCTGTGTGGTCGAGACGCGCGCGGCTTCCCGCATCAGCAGGCCACCGGTGTCGCGCAGATAGGCGAACCAGGTGGCGTCGTCCCAGATGTCGTCGGCTTCCCGCATGCGCGCCTCGACCATGCGGTCGAGCGCGTCCCGGTTCAGGCGCCCCGCCGCCAGCGCGGCGCTGACCGCGCGCGCCACCGGGTGCGCCCGGTTGGCGCCCTCGACCACCTCCTGCCACCACCGTAACCGGATCAGGGCCAGGGGCGGCTGTGAGGCGACTTCCCGCGCCCGCGCGAGTTCATGATTGAACGCATAGAGCGTTGCCAGGGTTTCCCGTGCTGCCGGCGGGGCGAACAGCAGGCACGCAAAACGGTCAGGGTCGTGCCGTTGCACAATGGCCATGGTTTCGCTCAACATGGGGGTCTGACACCAAAACCCGTGGAGAGCCTCACATGGCATTCGAACTGCCAGCCCTGCCTTACGCTGTTTCGGCACTTGCGGATGCGGGCATGTGCCAGGAAACGCTGGAACTGCATCACGGCAAGCACCACCAGGCCTATGTCACCGCGCTCAACGGCTTCGTCGAGAAGCACGCGGAGCTTCAGGGCAAAACCCTGGACGAGATCGTTACGTTTTCGCACGGCAAGCCCGATTATGCCGGGGTGTTCAACAATGCCGGTCAGCATTGGAACCACACCCTGTTCTGGCCCAATCTCAGCGCCAAGGGGGGCGGCATTCCGGGCCGGCTGGAGAAGAAGCTGATCTCGGATTTCGGCTCGGTCGATGCATTCAAGGACCAGTTCAAGGCGGCGGCGGCTACCCAGTTCGGCTCGGGCTGGGCGTGGCTCGTGCTTGGTCCCGACGGCAAGCTCAAGGTCACCAAAACCCCCAACGGGTCAAATCCGCTGGCAACCGGGGAAGGCCAGGCCTTGCTCGGCCTCGATGTCTGGGAGCACGCCTACTACCTCGATTTCCGCAACCGCCGTCCGGATTATACCGCGAACTTCCTCAACCGGCTTGCGAATTACGAATTCGCCGAGTCGCGTCTCGGCTGAGGGTGGCGGGGTCGGGCAAGGTGCCCGGCCCCCGCTCGCGGCCACGCCTGCCGCTCAGTCGTTTGCCACGTCCGGGGCCAGCACGGCGCTGATCGTGTCGCGCAACACCGTTACCCGCACGTTGGCCGCGATATCGATTTCGATCTCCCGCGAGTCGTCGCGCGCCTTCGCGACCGTGCCCAGCAGGCCGCCCGCGGTCACCACGCGGTCGCCCCGCTTGAGGGCGCCGAGCCGCTTGCGCAGCTCTTTTTGTCTCTGCTGCTGCGGTCGCAGGATCAGCCAGTAGAAAACCCCGAAAATCAGCACCAGCGGTGCGAATTGCACCACTGTCGCGCTCAGTTGTTGGCTCATGATCGTGCGATATCCCTTGGCCTTTGGCGGTGCGGACCATAGAAGGGCGCCCGACACGGTCAAGCAGGCGTGAAGGTGGATCAGCCAGAATTGCTGCGGCGCATCGCAGAGGCGCTGGAACGGCTTGCGCCGCCGCCACCATCGCCTCCCCGGCCGATGGACGCGGATGCGTTTGTCTGGCATGCGCGGCCGCCGACTCTGGTGCCGGTCACGCACGTCTCGCGGGTGGCGCTCGACCTTCTGCTCGGGCTCGATTGGCAGAAGCGGATGCTGCTCGAAAACACGCGGCGCTTTGCCAATGGCCTGCCTGCGAACAATGCCGTGCTCTGGGGCGCGCGCGGCATGGGCAAATCCTCGCTGGTCAAGGCGGTGCATGCGGCCTGCCCGGCCGGCGCGATCGCGCTGATCGAGATTGCCCGGGATGATATCGGCAGCCTGCCCGAATTGCTCGGCCACCTGCGCGCCGCGCCGCGCCGCTGCCTGGTTTTTTGTGACGATCTTTCCTTCGAGCGCGCGGACCAGGACTATAAGGCCCTGAAATCGGTGCTCGACGGCGGCATCGAGGGGCGGCCGGCGAATGTTCTGTTCTACGCCACCAGCAACCGGCGGCATCTCATGCCCCGGGACCTGATCGACAACGAGCGTGCCACCGCCGTCCATGAAGGCGAGGCGGCCGAGGAGAAGCTGTCCCTGTCGGATCGCTTCGGCCTGTGGATCGGGTTTCATGGTTGTGATCAACCGACGTTTCTCGCCATGATCGATGCGTACGCGGCGGCGTATGATCTTCCCGGCACCGCGGCACAGCGCCACGCCGAGGCTATTGCCTGGGCGGCGACCCGTGGCGCGCGCTCGGGGCGGGTGGCCATCCAGTTCATTACCGATTTTGCCGGCCGCCACGGCGTTCATCTCGGGGAGGCTACATGATCCGCTCTCGCATCGTCTGGCTCGTCGCCGCCTGTCTGATGATTGCCGCCGCCGCGCCGACTGAACCTTCGGTCGAGGGCTACTGGCTGACCCAGACGCATCACGGTATCGTTCAGATCGCCCCGTGCGGCGCTTCCGTCTGTGGTGTGCTAGTGACGTCCGAGCTTCTTGCCCGGACCCCCGATCTGACGGACCGGCACAACCCGAACCCGGCCTTGCGCGGCCGCAAACTGCTCGGGCTCACACTGCTTTCGGGGTTTCATGCCGTGCCCTCGGGCTGGGCCGGCGGCACGATTTACAATCCGGATGACGGCAACACCTACCACGCCCGGCTGACGATCCTCGATGCCGACCATCTGCGTGTGCGCGGCTGCGTGTTCGTGCCGCTATGCCGGTCTCAGGTCTGGGTACGGGTCAGCGCCCCCGCCAGCCGGACCTAACACGCATGCCAACCGCAGGACCGCGCTATCTCGTCACGGGTGGTGCCGGTTACGTGGGCAGCCACACGGTGCTGGCTTTGCGCGAAGCCGGCGCCGATGTGACCGTGGTCGATAACCTATCCACCGGCCACCGCGCCGCGCTGCCGCCGGATGTGCCGCTCGTGGTTGCCGATGTCGAGGATACCGCGACCCTGAGCCAACTGGTCGCGGATGGCGGGTTTTCCGCGATACTGCACTTCGCGGCGCTTTCCCTGGTTGGGGAGAGCATGCGGCAGCCCACCCATTACCTGCGCCGGAATCTGCTCGCGACGCTCGCCCTGATCGATGTCGCGATTGCCGCCGGTATTCGTAAATTCGTTCTGTCATCGACCGCCAATATCTTTTCGGGGGAAAGTTCCGCACTGATCGAGGAATACGCGCCGGTCGATCCCGGCTCACCCTACGGGGAAAGCAAGGCCATGGCGGAACGGGCCCTGCACTGGGCGGATCGGATCCACGGTCTGCGCAGCGCCTGCCTGCGCTATTTCAATGCCGCCGGCGCGGACCCCGCCGGCCGGATAGGTGAAGACCATCGGCCCGAAACCCACCTCATTCCCGCCGCGATAGATGCCGTGCTGGGGCGCCGCCCGCCGCTTTGCCTGTTCGGTACCGACTATCCGACCTCCGACGGCACCTGCATCCGCGATTACGTCCATGTCAGCGATATCGCCCGTGCCCACCTGGCCGCGCTCGATCTGCTCGATCATCGCAGCGTCGCGCTCAATATCGGCACGGGGCGTGGCGCCTCGGTTCGCGAGGTGCTCGCCGCGATCGGCGAAGTGGCCGGCCACACCGTGCCGGTCATCGAAGCCGCGCGCCGACCGGGCGACCCCGCGTCCCTCGTCGCGGATGGCCGTCGCCTCGTCCAACTCACCGGTTGGACGCCGAGCCATTCCCAACTCACCTCCGTGATCGAGACGGCCTTCGCCTGGCGTAAAGCCAACCCTCACGGGTATCCCGGCTAGGTTGTGTGGACTCTAGGTTCTGGACTCATTTGATCCAGAAGGTGACGGCGACGGCAAGGCAGGTCGCCGAAAGGAAGTTTCTGGCGAGCTTGTCGTAACGTGTTGCGAAGGCTCGCCAATCCTTCA
>JAJXVA010000003.1 GCA_021782435.1 Pseudomonadota bacterium | reverse complement strand
GGCGGGCAGCGCAGCGCATCCAGTGCGATGTCTATGCGCCGCTCGAGGTCCCAGCCATCCTCGGCGTCGATTTTTTCCTGCAATTCGGCCTGCTCGGTGAGCAGCGCGTCCATTTCGCCTTCGTCCATTGGCTCGGCGAATTTAGCGGAAATTTCGTGGAACCGTTCCAGTGTCGCCTTGAGGTTGCCGAAAGCGGCCTGCACGTTTTCGCCGACGGTGGCCCCCGCATCCAGCTTTGGTTCCTGCGACAGATAGCCCACCCGCGCGCCTTCCGCCGCCCAGGCCTCGCCGCCATATTCGGTCTCGATCCCGGCCATGATTTTCATCAGGGTCGATTTGCCGGCGCCGTTCACGCCCAGCACGCCGATCTTGACCCCGGGCAGAAAGGAAAGCGTGATGCCCTTGAACACCTCACGCCCGCCCGGAAAGGACTTGGTCAGGTCCTTCATCACATAAACGTATTGATAAGCCGCCATCGTCTGATCCTGTTGGTCTGGCCGGTTATGTAGCCAGTGTCGTGCCGTATGCAAAGCAACCCGCGCCGCTTTGCCGCCCACGTCCCGGTTGTGTACAACCCCCCCATGTCCGGACTGGATAGCGCCGCCACCACCCTCGCCACCCCTCCCGCCACTGGCGCCCTGTTGCCGGATGCCATCGCCCGCCTGCTCGCCCGACCCGACCTGTTGATCGCCCCGCATCATCGGTCGCTGACCTTCGTGCCAGATCTGGCGCAGGCTTTCGTGGTCGATCCTTTGGGGCAGATCCGGCTTGGCCCGGACTGCCTGGCCCGAAACGAGGTGGCGGCTACCCGGCTGCGCCATGGGTTGGAGCTTGCGCTGCTGCTGCGCGCCGGAGTGTCGCCGTCGCTGGCGGGCCTGGCTGCCGCCCGGGTTGCCGCGGTTTTTGCCCGGATCCATGGTGTGGGCGCGGACATGCCGCTTGACGTCCTGCTGGCCCCGTTCGCCAGCGCCACTCCGCCCGGTCATGCCGCCCTGCGCGCCGCCTGGCCGGCTTTGCGCCTGTTGCAACAGGGCGCGCCCGCCACTCCCGACGCGGCGGAACTCGATCGGCTCGCGCGGCTCTGGCCGCTGCTCGGCCCGGCCGAGGCGCTGCTGCAATCGGGCGGGGACCAACGCCTACGCATCGATCCCGCAACCGGGCTCAACGGGTATGGCTGCTCGCACCGGCCCCGCCCTTGGTCGGTAACGTTTGCCAGTTCCACCGCCTCGTCGAGCTCGGAACGCGGGTTTGCCGCGGCCGAGGCGGCGCGCGCCCGCGTGACCCTGGCGGCCTTGACCGCCGACCCTACCCCGGCCCTGCTGGCCGAAGCCCGCGCCATCCGCGCCGAAATTGCCGCCCATGCCGGCCTCGCGCCGCCCGGCCAGGTGGTGCTGGCCGCGTCCGGCACGGATTGCGAACTGCTGGCGCTGACGCTGGGTGTTGCCGACCCAGCTGCCCCCGTGACTAACATACTGGTCGCGCCCGAGGAAACCGGCTCCGGCGTGCCGCTGGCGGCGACCGGTCGCCATTTCGCGGCCGATACTGCCCGCGGCACGCCAGTTACCAAGGGTGCGCGTATCGACGGTCAGCCCGAGGCCGTGACCCTGGTGCCGATCGCCGCGCGGGAGGCGTCTGGCGCCATGCGCCCCTTATCCGCGATCGACGCTGATTGCGCGCGGGCCGTGGTGCGGGCCGTTGCCGCCGGCCACCAGGTTATTCTGCATGTGCTGGATATTTCCAAGACCGGTTACCTGGCGCCCTCTATCGAGACGGTTGGCCAGCTGGCCAACCGTTACCCCGGCCAGCTGACTGTGGTGGTGGATGCCTGCCAGCTGCGGCTGACGGCCGCACGGCTCGCGGCGTATCTCGCGCGGGACTGGCTCGTGCTGATCACCGGCTCGAAGTTCCTGACTGGTCCACCCTTCGCCGGCGCGGTGCTGGTGCCGCCCGGCCGTGCGCCGCGGCTGAACCACGCACTGCCGGCCGGGCTTGCCGAATATTCTTTCCGAGGCGAATGGCCGGAGGTCGCCCGCGCCCAGACCCTGCCCGAGGGCGCCAATTACGGCCTGCTGCTGCGCTGGCACGCAGCGCTGGCCGAGTGGCAGGCGCTTGCCGCTGTGCCCGAGGCGCGCACCGCCGAAATTCTCGGCCGGTTCCGCGCCCATGTCCGCGAGGCGATCGAGGCCAACCCGGATATTGCCCTGGTGGAAACCCCGCCCCCCGCCAGGGCGTCGCACGCCTGGGACGCCGAACAAACCATAATCGGCTTCTGTCTTCGCCCTGAGGATCCCTTATCCCCGGAAGACGCCCGCCGCGTGTATGTATGGCTCAATGCGGACCTTCGTCCTGCGCTGTCGCCGACCCTTTCGGCTGAACAGGAGCGCCTCGCGTGTCTGCGCTGCCATATCGGCCAGCCAGTGGCACTGCCCGCGCGCGGCGGCATGATGGGGGTGCTGCGCATTTCCGCCGGCGCCCGGCTGGTCAGCGGTGAGCCTTCCCACCACGACCTCGATGAGGATGCCCGCCTGCTGCGGGAGATTCGGGACGCCATTTCGGTTCTCGCGAAAATTTCTCTGATTTTGGCCAATTGGGAGGCGCTGAGCCGTGCCGATCCAAAGCCGAGTTTCTGAGCGCGCTTTCGGATGGCATGGCGCGTTGCGCTGCCGTCGGCCGCACCGGAACCAGAAGCATACACCACGCGAGATGCCCGGAATGTGGCGTCCTCAGGTTTTGCCCGTTCGCTGAAGCGCCTTGTTTCTCCCGTTTATTTAATTCCCTGCCGTATGGTTCCACATCGCCGCGTTTCACGCCACGGGAGCGAGCCGGAAGCGCTCTCGGAGGGTGCGCGGCAATTGGCGGTAGGCATAGACCTGAGGGAGATCGAGCATCACCGGCCGGATGGGTTTGGCCAGCGGTGGTTCGGGCATGTTCGGATCCGGAGCGATGGGGGCGGCAGGGTCGGGTGGGGCGGCGTTGCTGGCCGGCAGGGTGGCGCGGGAGACGAGAACGGTGGTTCCGTTGGCAACCAGGCAGGCTTCCTGGGTGAGTTCGGGACGCAGATACGTAATGAGCGGATCAGTAACCGGAGCGCGCGCGATGCCGGGGGCACCAAGCAGGACGCCGGCGCGAACGAAAACATTGTCGATGAGGATCGGCTGATCCGGGGAGAGGATGAGTGGCTGGTCCGGCAGGCCGTCTCCGAGCGCGCCGGGTTGGATGGAGATCGGCGCGGCGTGTTGCGGCGGATGGAACAGGCCATGGGCCTGGCGGCGCACCAGGGCCGCGAGACCCGCCGGATTGCCCGAGGCGATGATGAGGCAGGTTTCCGGGGTGAGCGCGTGGAGTGCCATGGGCGCGGGCTGTGCGGCGATGCGGGTTTCGGGAGAAAATCCGAACCAGCTTTCCTGACGGGAGCCGAGCAGAATGGTGTCCGGCGGCGGTGGCGATGACGGCGGGAGCAGCAGCAGGGCCGCGCCGGCCGGCGTGGCGAGGATGAAGCCGATTCCTTGGTTTTCGTGGAGCGCGGGACCGCGAAACAGCAGGCGCTCGTGCAGGCGGACCCTGGCGCTTTCCAGCCGGTAATCCGCGCCGGGGCGGGAAAGGTCGGACACGTCCTGGAAAACCGCGACCGGACCGTGGCCGGTGGCGACCGCATATCCCGGCCTGCCGGCATGTTTGACCAGGCTGTGCAGCACGAAGTTGATGGGTTGGTCCATGGCGGATCGGAATTGCGGGGGTGTTTCGCGTAGCGCGGAATGGCGCGTCTGACCATGGGCGGGTTGATGAGGCGCGCGGATTGCGCGAGGAGGGGCGGACGATAGCGGACGATGAGCGAAACCCCATGCATTTGTTGCAAGCCTTGGCCCTGGCGGTGCTGCAGGGGGCGAGCGAGTTGTTTCCGGTCAGCAGCCTGGGCCACGCGGTGGTATGGCCGGCTTTGCTGGGTTGGCGGCTGGACCAGCATGGCCCGGCCTTTCTGCCCTTTCTGGTGATGTTGCACCTGGGTACGGCCACGGCGCTGCTGACGTTTTTCTGGCGGGATTGGTGGGCCCTGGCGCGCGGCGTCGTGGGGCTGGGCGGCGCGCATGCGGTGGCTGAGGCGCGGCGGGTATTGTGGCTGGTGATAGTGGCAACCCTGCCGGCGGTGGTGGTGGGGTTTGTGCTGGAACACGCGCTGCGGCGCCTGTTTGGCGCGCCAACGCTGGTGGCGCTGATGCTGGTGGGAAATGGCGTGCTGCTGGCGGGGGTGGAACGGCTAAGGGCGCGCCGGCCGCACAAGACGCTGGCGGCACTGACGCCGGTGGATGCGCTGGTGATTGGCCTGTGGCAGTGCCTGGCGCTTGTGCCGGGGTTTTCCCGCTCGGGGGCAACCATTGCCGGGGGGTTGCTGCGCGGCGTGGATCATGAAGGATCGGCGCATTTTTCGTTTCTGATCGCGACCCCGATCATTTTGGGCGCGACGGTGCTGGAGGTGCCCAAGCTGCTACGCCACGGCGCGGTACCGGGCATGTGGCACGTGGCTTGGCTGGGCGCTGTGGTGGCCGGGGTGGTGGCGTGGTTCAGCACGGCGTTTCTGATGCGCTGGTTCCAGCGCGACGATGCCACCCGGCTAAGCCCGTTCGCGCTGTATTGCGTGGTGTTCGGGCTGGGCGCGTTTGGCTTTTTGATGGCACGGTGAAGGGGCATAGCATGCGCAGAGCGTTACTGGTGGCGGCGACCTGGCTTGGCCTTGGGGGGGCGGCGCTGGCCGCGGCCGTGGTGCTGGCGGCGGTGCCGATAGGGCGCATGGATCTGCCCTGGTGGCGGGCGCGGTTCGCGGCCAAACAGGCCGAGATCAGGCATGGGCGGTTCGACCTCGTATATTACGGCGATTCGATCACGCAGAATTTCGAGCGCGTCGGCACCACGCCGGACTCCAACTGGCCCGCGGTCTGGCAGCGGTTTTACGGCCGCTATCACCCGCTCAATCTCGGCTTCAAGGGCGATACCACGGCCAGCCTGTTGTGGCGGTTGGACCATGGCGAGGGCGCCGTGCGCGGCACGGCGGGCGACCCGAAAGCGGCGATTCTGCTGATCGGCGCCAATAATCTGGGTCGGCCACATTGGGGCGCCGCCGAAACCCTGGCCGGCATTCGCGCCGATCTCGAGGCCATTCACCAGCATATGCCGCTCACGCCGGTCATTCTGCTCAGCGTTCTGCCGGCGGATCGGGGGACATGGGTTGCCGCGAACACACGCGAAATCAATGCTGGCCTCGCCGCGCGCTATGGCGGCGGCGCGGTGCCTTATGTCAGTTATGTCGATGTCACGTCGGTTTTCGTGCATGACGGTCGTATCGATGATTCGCGGTTCATAGACCCGCATCTCACGCCGCCCGACCCGCCCCTGCACCCCGATGCCACCGCGGCCGCTGAAATTGCCGCGCGGATCGCCCCGGCGGTGCGCAAGGCGATGGCGGGGGGCTGACGTAGTTTTTCCCCCTTTGGGGGGATATGTTCCGACTTTCGGGCATAGACCGGGGGCGCCCTGGCTTCGCCACCGGCGGGTGAGGGCGTATGGCATTTCGTCGGCCGGCGGCGCATGCCGTCAGATTTTGAAACTGAGCACCACACCGTATTGCAGCCCATAGCCGCGCTGGTCGCGCCCACCGATGGCGCCGTTCAGGCGGAACAGCCCCAGTTCCGGCACCAGGCCCACGCGCTGGTTGATGGCGATGCGGCTACCCAGATCGACGCCCGCGGCGCTGACCGCATTGGCCGTGGCACCGCCCACGGCGCTCGGAATGGCGGTGTAGACGTAGCGCAGTTCGGCGATGCCGGTGATGCCACTGCCGAGGCGCCGGCTCAATGTCAGGTCCACGCCGGGGCTGTAGGCGTTACGCTGCGCGCCCTGCAGTTGCAGATAGGCATAGCCCATGCCCGCGATAATGGCCGCCTGAAACGGGTTGCCGCGCGGCGTCAGGCGCAGTTTACCGTCGATTTCCCCACCCAAAGTCGGCCCGACGGAACTGAACGGCAACGGCAGGGTGGTGAGCCTGTAGCCGATGTCGAAATTATCAGTCAGACCGTAGCGGATGCCGGCGTGCGCCAGAAACGGCGTGAAACTGCCATAGGCGGGACTACCGACCGAGCTGTATTGCCCGCCAGTACCGGCAATGGCGGCGAACTGCCCGGTGGGCACCGTATCGGCGGTCGAGAAGCCCAACAGCCAGAAGGCGCGGGCGGGGGGCGGCGCGGCGACCATGGCGCCGATTGTGACCGCAACCAGAAAACGATGACGTGGACGCTTCACTGTCGAAACCTTCCGCAAACCGTCGCGGGCGCGACGGACCAACAGGGCTTGGACATTGCGTCTGATGGGGAGCCTGAATTCCCCGTTCTGAGCCTAATATAGTGCTTGCAGCCCGGCAAGGGTGCCCGTGCGGGGCATCGGCCGATGCTGCGCACCACCGCGCCTTGGGGCCGAAGCCGCCCGGCGCGAACGGGGATGGCGTTGCCACGCGACGGCCGCCGCCATGAAAAGGCACGGGCGGACCCGGCATCGGAATTTTCCGATGCCGGGTTGGCGCGACACCGCTTAGTTGGTCATGCGCAGGTGAGGATCGGGGTGGAGATCGGCGAGGTTGGGTGCGGGTGGGGTTGCCATGCTGTATGGCGCGATACCGTTGACCGAAAACGCGCTGACATGGGCATAAGCCGTCGGCGCGGCAGTGCTATCACTGGCGACGATATCATAGACGATGCCGTTTGCGATGACCGGGCCGCGACTATAATCCCCCTGACCAGTTAAATTAGGATCGTTCGCCGTCCACTCCATACCCTGCCACAGCTGGTTCCCCGTGTTGGCATCGCACGCCGTTAAAACCACCGGAAAGGGGTCAGTGTTTCCTGACTCGTAGCGCGCCCACGCGATCGTACCGGAAATGGCGCTATCACTGATGAGTCCCCCAGTTGCTCCCGTGGCGTTGGCGCATTTGCCTGAGTTTGTTATGGCACCAGTCGTGAGATCGAACATTTGCGTGACGTTGTAGTTTACAGACACGCCTGATGTTCCCTGAATAGGAAAAACAGCACCGGCGGTGTTGTTACTTGACAAAGGTAAAATCGGGACCAGAGTTCCCAGTCCGTAAGTCGAAAGGTAACTATTAGATGCAAAAGAATATTCGAAGTCTATCAGTTCGTTGTTCGCGATGGCCGTAGAGAATTGATCGCCATTGCCGGGGCCGGCGACGCTGTTGACGAGCACACCAGTCGTCGCGTTGAACTGGTCTATCGTGCCCGTGGCTGATGCGACATAGACCTGACCGTTCGCGACGGAAGGCGGCGCGCAGAGGGCGGAATCCGCGGTGGCGGACCACAGAAGCGAACCTGTATCGGCGGAGAAAGCCGATAAGGTACCATCGGTACCGGGGAAATACAGCGTGCCGCTGTCAAGCGTGATGCCACAGGCGGCACCATATCCGGGTGCCGTGGTTGGGGTAGCCACGGGTTGCTGCCAGAGAATTTTACCGTCCCTGCCGCTCAGCGCGGTCAACATATTGCTGCTGGCAGCGTAAACGATGCCCTTTGCCGCCGCCAGGCTCGTGTAGATCAGCCCGGAAAGGGTCGCCTGCCAGCGTTGTGCCCCGGTCAATGCGTCTAAGGCCACGATTTCACCGCCGCCCGAGGTGCCCTGCGCTGAGCCATTGTTGAGCGGTATATACAGCTTGCCGCGAGAGACAACCGGTGAGCCCCAGTCGGCTTCCTTTTCATAGGGGTTAAGTGGGATGTCTACATGCCATAATTGCGCGAGCTGGGGGACCGTTGCGTCGGTGATCGCGGTTTCATTCGGGTTGTTATAGGTCTCCTGGCCGTTGAACCCTGCCATCCCCCAATCCCACAAATTCAGCAGCACGGCGGTCGCGGCGGTGTTGCTGACCTGGCCGACGGCGGTGACGTTGTGCTTGCCGGGCTGCAAAGTGGTTGGCACGGTAATTTTCTGCTTGAAGCTGCCGCTGGCATTGCTGGCGGTAAGTTGCAGGTCGGTCGTGTCGAGGTAGATATCAACCGGTTCCGAGGCGGCGAAGCCGCTGCCATCGACCACCACGGTGCCGCCGGGATGCGCCTTGTTAGGGTGCAGTGAAATGGCGGGCGCGGCGAGCGCGGTGCCGGCCCAAAGCGCCAGCGCGGTTGCGCCGAGCGTTACCTGATGTATTGACATGTTTGGGACCCCTCAGCCCATTGGGTTGATTTGTGACGGACGCGGGAATGCGGCAAATGGACACGGCATCCCGCTAGTATTATCACGATAATAATACAGGTTTAGTCAATAATAATTTTGAAGTAGATCAGGAATTAATTTTCACCGAAAACCTTCTTTCTACTACCAATGCAGTATGTTCGATCGGCGGGTCCGGATGTTATGATACGACGGGCGCGGTGTGACCCGCGACTATCTGCCGGGCGCGGCGCGTGGTCAGGTCGCGTTGCATGACGGGTTCGGGTGAGGGGCGGGTGCCGGTGTTTTGCGGTTGACACAGGCGGCGGTGGTAGCGCGGGCGAGGGTATTCGCGGAGCCGCGCTGGCGGCGGGTAAGGGTACGGACGATCGCGGGGCGGCCTGGAGCCGCGGCGCTATTTATCAGCCAGGATGCCAAGTGCCGGCGACGCCCGTGCCCGTAGACGAAAACCAAAAGGGTGGCCGATCCTGGCGTTGTCTCGGTCACGCGGCAGGAGGAGCGCTGCGGATAACGTTCGCGGAGAAACTGGTGCTGCTGGACAGGATTGAACTGTCGACCTCTCCCTTACCAAGGGAGTGCTCTACCACTGAGCTACAGCAGCGCGGCGCCAGCCAATAGACGGAGCCGGTGCCGGGTGCAAGATAGGGCACAGGAGGATCTGACGATGACCGAGGGCAGCTATCCCGCAACACGGCTGCGGAGGAACCGGCGTGAAGCCTGGCAGCGGCGGCTCGTGGCGGAAAACCACCTGACCGTGCATGACCTGATCTGGCCGGTATTTGTTGTGGAGGGTGAGAACCAGGCCATTCCGGTGACCGCGATGCCCGGGGTGACGCGCCTCAGCCTCGACCTTCTGGTGGATGCGGTGGGTGAGGTTGCAACGCTCGGGGTGCCGGCGGTGGCGTTGTTTCCGGTGACTCCGATGGACAGGCGCGACGCGGATGGTAGCGAGGCCCTGAACCCCGAGAACCTGATGTGCCGGGCGGCACGGCGGTTGAAGGCGGCGTTTCCGGCCGTCGGGCTGATCGGCGATGTGGCGCTGGACCCGTACACGCTGCACGGCCATGACGGGCTGGTGCGCGATGGCTATGTGGTAAACGACGAGACCGTTTCGGTGCTGGCACGCCAGGGCGTGAACCAGGCGGAAGCCGGCATCGACATCGTAGCACCGTCGGACATGATGGATGGGCGGATTGGCGCGGTGCGCGCGGCGCTCGATGCGGCCGGGCGGATCGACACCGGCATCATGGCGTATTCAGCAAAATACGCCTCGGCCTTTTATGGCCCGTTCCGGGACGCGTTGGGCACGGGCGGGCTGCTGTCGGGCGACAAGAAAACTTATCAAATGGACCCGGCGAACACCGACGAGGCAATGCGTGAAGTGGCGCTGGACCTGGCCGAAGGCGCGGATATGGTGATGGTGAAGCCGGGTATGCCCTACCTGGACGTGGTGGCGCGCGTGAAGACAAGGTTCGGTGTGCCGACCTATGCCTATCAGGTGAGCGGCGAATACGCGATGATACAGGCGGCCGCGGCGCAGGGCTGGCTGGATGGCAGGGCGGCGATGCTGGAAAGCCTGCTGGCGTTCAAGCGCGCGGGCGCGGACGGGGTGCTGACCTATTTTGCCAAAGAGGCGGCGCACGCTTTGCGCGCGGGGTAGCCGCGAACCGGGTAAGCCATGGGTGGCGCCGCCGGCTCGCGGCCCAACCCATGGCGCCCGGGGTCTCAGTTACCCGTGGGCTTGCTGGCCTTCTTGTGGTGGTGGTGATGATGGTGATGGTGCCTGTGATGATGGTGCGACTTGGTGCTGGTCTTGGTGGCGGTCGCGGCCGGGCTGGCTGCAGCCGGAGCGGCGGCCGGGGCGGCGGGTGCCGTTTGCGCCAGGGCAACAGCGCTGGTCATCAGCAACAGCACAGCGGCGGCGCCGGCCTGGTGACGTAGACTCATGGTTGAAACTCCGGGTGTTGGCGGGAGCGCATAAGCACGCCCCGGTGCAGGATTGCGACAATTCTTGGCGTCTCGCAACTGCGAAAAATGGCTTGGATCGCCGCGGCCTTTCGGGATTTGCGGCGCGAAAGCCACGCGCTCGCTTGCCTCCCGGGTCCGTGGTGCCGGTGTCTTGGACGTGTCTTGGTGCTTTGGAATGGCGAAAATGACAAGACGGTTTTCACCGATTTGGATTTATCCACAGGCCGGAGAAATGTCCTGATTTTCCAAATTTCATCGCTGGGCGATACCGATGACCCGCTAAGACGATATCGCGCTGTCCCGGCGGCGCAGCCATTATGCGGATTTCTGCTTGCCGCTATCGGCGATGCGCCACAAATACCAGGAGGCAGTGGAGCGGACCGGCGCCCAGGCCTGGCCGATTTCGGCCAGCTGGCGGGGTCTCGGCTGGGTTTCTTCGCCAACGAGCCGGCGGTACCCCTCGCGGATGCCAAAATCATCGACAGGTAGCACGTCCGGCCGGTGCAGGGTGAAGATCAGCAACATTTCGACGGTCCAGCGCCCGATGCCGCGCAGCGAGGTGAGGTGGGCGATGAGGGTGGCATCGTCGAAGGCCTCGGCCTCGGCGCGGGTAGGAATGAGGTGGGTCAGGACGGCGTCGGCGATGCCCAGAATGGCGGTGGATTTGGCGGCCGAGAAGCCGCAGCCGCGGAGCTGATCCGAGGTCAGCGCGCGTAGCTGCGTGGGGTTGGGAAAGGGCTGGCCGGGAAACAGGGCGATGAGCCGACCAAGCATGGCGCGGGCGGCGTTGCCATGCACCTGCTGGCTGGCGATGGCGCGAACCAGGGCCTCGTATGGTTCGCGCGGGTCCGGGCACAGGGCGCAGGGGCCGGCGGCTTTGACCGTCGGCCTGAAGCGCGGGTCGAGACGACAGAGGGTTGCGGCCGGGTCGGGTCGCGCCGGGGGCATCATTTGGTGCTGGTGGCGATGGCGCTGATGGCGTTGTAAGGCGAGCCTTTGATGAGTTTGGTGCTGATGACGACGTAAAGCAGCACGCCGCGCTGGCGATCGACCATACGGTGGATCTGGAAGGTTTTGAAAAACAGGCTGGCCGACGCGAAAGCCACTACCTCCTTGCGCGGGAGGTTGGGCGGAATCGTGACCGGGCCGGTGGCACGGCAGGCGATGGAGAAACGCGACGGATCCTCGGCGAACCCCAGCCCGCCCTTGATACCGCCGGTGGCCGCGCGCGACAAGTAACACGAGACGTTGGGTATTTCCGGGTCGTCGTAGCGTTCCACCACCACCCGGTCATCGGGGCCGAACCAACGGAAACTGGTGGCGAACGAGCCGATGCGGGTTTGCGCGGCAGCGCCGGTTGCCAGCAGCGGCAGGGCGGTGAGGGCGGCCAGAAGGGGCCAGAGGCGGGTGCGCATTGCGGGGTCTCCTGGGTTGAGATGGGTCTGGCTTGCGCCAGGGGGTGGTGGCTGGTATGGCGCCGGGCCTGCCGCCGGTCGGCATCGGTGGCGTTAAGGAGCTGTGCTGTGAAAGATACCGGACATCCCGACTACCATACCATCACTGTCATCATGACCGATGGGACCGAGTTTCAGACCCGTTCGTGCTACGGCAAGGAAGGGGATATCCTTAGGCTCGACGTGGACCCGAAATCGCATCCGGCCTGGACTGGGGTGCAGCGCATCATGGATACGGGTGGCCAGGTGGCGAAGTTCAACAAAAAGTTCGCGGGTCTGGGCCTGAAAAAGGGCTGAGCGGGGCGGAGGCTGTCGCCTCCGGCTTAGCTGGGGTCTTGATTCCCGGTTTTTTCGTGACCAATTGGGCGGCGTCAGGAATGCCCGCGCGGGGTTCCTGGGCTTAAAGGCTGGGACCGGCCCATTCGGGGGTCCATCACGCAACCTTTGCTCCTCAGGAGGATGGTCATGACCACGTTTGATTTCTCGCCCCTTTTCCGTACCGCGATCGGCTTCGACCGGTTGGCCCGCTTGGCCGACAGCGCGCTGACCAGCGAGGGAAATGGGTACCCACCCTATAATATCGAGCGTACCGGCGAAGACAGCTACAGCCTGACTATGGCGGTGGCCGGATTCGGGCCGGAGGACGTCGAACTCACGGTCAAGGAAAACACCCTGGTCGTGGCCGGAAAGCTGGCCAACCCGGCCGGCGGCGCTGAGATGCTCTATCGGGGGATCGCAACCCGCGCCTTCGAGCGGCGCTTCGTGCTGGCCGACCACATCGTGGTGGATGGTGCCGATTTGCAGAACGGGCTTCTGCACGTTTCGCTCAAGCGTGTGGTGCCGGAAGCGCTGAAACCGCGCCGGATTGTGATTGGCACTGGTAAGCCGAGCTTGGCGAACGATGCGGCGCAGACCACGCGGTTGGGCGCGCAGGCGGCCTAAGCCGGGCGTATCTGGCGAAGGGGGCGCAGGCGCGCCCCCTTTTTCATTGGTGCCCGCCGTGGCGCCGGTTCACATCGTCAGGCTGGCTGCGATCCCGCAGCCGCTCGTGACTTTTTTGCCGAATACGCGCACGAAAAAACGCAACTTCTGGTATTCGCGGCAATCACCGTTCGTAAAGACCCGTATTCCCGGCGGGGAGGCTGGCCTCTGTCACGGTCTTCCCCAGGTCCATATCGGCCTGAGGCGGGCGCGCGGAGACTCTAGGACGTTCTTCCGAACACCGCCTCCGCTGCTGAACGATGGCTGGATTTGCGGGCGATTTCGGCTTCGGCTCGGGCGATCTCCTGGCTGAGTGCCGCGATGTAGGCGCTCAACTCGGCGACCCCCCAGCTATCGAGCACGGGATGCTCCAGTGCGGGTTTGTGGCGCGAGGTCGGCTCTTCTTCGATCATGTCTGATCTTCCCTTTGGCATGGAGATTTCGTGGCTGCCAGCCTTGACCGGCTGGGGATGCGACGTCCATATCCAGCGTCTTCCGACAGGATGCCGCAGGCTGGAACCGGGCCGGGTGCGGCTTGATTGCCGCCCGCGCCGCCGGAACGAGGATTGAGACCATGACATTGCCGCTGATGCCGAAGGCGACCGCCGTTTGGCTGATCGAAAAAACCGCCCTGACCTTCACTCAGATAGCCGAGTTCTGCGGTCTGCACCCACTCGAGGTTCAGGCGATCGCGGATGGCGAGGTGGCGCAGGGCATTGTGGGTTACGACCCGGTGGCGAACAACCAGTTGACCGCGGACGAGATCAAGCGTTGCGAGGCTGACCCGGCGGCGCGGCTGACGCTGGTAAAAACAGTGTTGCCAGTGCAGAAGCGCAGCCGCGGTGCACGATACACGCCGGTGGCGAAGCGTAACGACCGCCCGGACGGCATTGTGTTTTTGCTGCGTAACTATCCGCAACTGACCGAGGCCCAGATCAGCAAGCTGTTGGGCACGACCAAGGAGACGATCCAGAAAGTGCGGGACCGTACGCACTGGAACGCGAATAACATCAAGCCGCGCGATCCGGTGATTTTGGGCCTCTGCACCCAAGCGGATTTGCACGCCATGGTGACCGCATCCAACGAGCGCTTGGCCCGTGAAGGTCATGCCGTTCCGCCACCACCAGCGCCGACCATCGAAGCCGCGTGAGGCGGCGGCGCCACGACCGAGCCCCCGACAGGGCGCGGCCATGGCGAGCGCGCGGGGCTCAGTTAGGGACGAGATTACGCTGGAGTCGCTCCATTTCGTCCTTGAGCCGCAGTTTTTCCCGTTTGAGCTGGTCCACCGTGTGACTGTCCGGCCGGGGGCGATGGTCTTCGTCCGCGAGGCGGATTTCAAGGGTGGCGTGACGTGTTTTGAGGCTGGCCAAGCGGGTCTGCAAGCTCATGTGTGCGGTACCTCGTCTGTGAAAAATAAACGACAGGCAAACGCGAGACCAGTGACTGCACCGCATGGGGCGGCTAGCACCGGAGAGGCAAGTCTACGCCCGTCCGGGTTAAAAATTCCAACCCTAAAGCGATGAAAAGTGGATTGAAAACTTGTCATGTGCGTTGGCGCCGGGCTGAGCGAAGTGCTATGGCCGCGCCATGCTGACCGATCGCGATGCGCTGCTGCGGAAGCTGCACCAGTTGCGCAGCGAACACCGCGACCTGGATACGGTGATTGCCCGCCTGGTCGATACCGGCCCGGTGGACCAGTTACACCTGCAACGGCTGAAAAAGCGCAAGCTGCTGCTCAAAGATGAAGTGGCTTGGCTGGAGAGCCGGTTGATACCGGACGATATCGCCTGATCATGACCGCAACACATCCCACCGTGGCCCCGAAAGTGGGCGTGATCATGGGCAGCCAGTCTGACTGGGCGGCGCTGTGCCCGGCCTCAGAAATACTGACCGAACTGGGCGTGGCACATGAATGCCGGATAGTTTCCGCGCATCGAACGCCGGATCGCCTGGCGGAGTATGCCCGCACCGCGCGCGACCGTGGCCTGCACGTGATCATTGCCGCGGCGGGTGGAGCGGCGCATTTGCCCGGGATGTGCGCGGCCTGGACTACCCTGCCGGTACTTGGCGTGCCAATGCCGAGCGCGGCGCTGGCGGGTGTGGATAGTTTGCTTTCGATCGTGCAGATGCCGGCCGGGGTGCCGGTGGGCACGCTGGCAATCGGGCGTGCCGGAGCGGTGAATGCGGGGCTGCTGGCGGTATCCATATTGAGTCTCGCCGACGCGGCGCTGGCGGGGAGGCTGGCGGCATGGCGCCAGGCCCGTACCGACGCGGTGGCGCACAGCCCGGAGACTGGAGCGGCCGAGTGAGCCCCCTGCCACCGAACGCGACGATCGGGATAATCGGCGGCGGACAACTGGGGCGTATGTCCGCTATGGCGGCGGCGCGGCTGGGGTTCCGCTGCCATGTGCTGACAGATGCTTTGGACAGCCCGGCGGCGCAGGTGGCGTATGGCGTAACCCTGGGCGATTTCGAGGACCCGGCGACGCTGCGCCGCTTTGCCGAGGCGGTGGATGTCGTGACGTTCGAGTTCGAGAATGTCAGCGCGGCAGGGCTGGACTTGCTGGCCAGCCTGCGGCCGGTGCGGCCGGCACCAGCGATTTTGCGCATCAGCCAGGACCGTGTGGCGGAAAAATCCTTTCTGAACCGGCATGGCATCAGGACGGCGCCTTGGCGCGCGGTGGACAGCGAAGCCGAGTTGGAAGCGGCGGTCGCCGAACTCGGCCTGCCGGCCGTGCTGAAAACCACCCGACTCGGCTATGATGGCAAGGGCCAGGTTTTGCTGACGGCCGCGGCGGAGACAGGCGCCGCCTTTGGTCGACTGACCCCTAAACCACTGATTCTGGAGGGGTTCATTGATTTCGCGGCCGAAATTTCGGTGGTGGTGGCGCGCGGTGTGGGCGGGGAGGCCAGTGCCTTCGATGCGGTGCTGAACCGGCACCGCGATCATATCCTGGACCTGACGCTAGCGCCGGCGCCGATCGACCCCGACCTGGCGGAGACGGCGCGGGCGATTGCCCTGGAGGTGGCGAAGCACCTGGATCTGGTGGGGGTGCTGGCGGTGGAGATGTTCATCGACGCCGAGGGGCGGATTCTGGTGAATGAACTGGCGCCACGCCCGCATAATTCCGGCCACTGGACACTGGATGCTTGCCCAGCCAGCCAGTTCGAACTGCATATGCGTGCCGTGGCTGGCCTGACGCTGCCGCCAGCGAGCCGCCATTCGGACGCGGTGATGAAGAACTTGGTCGGGCCGGCGGCGATGGCGCAATGGCCGGCTATTCTGGCGACGCCCGGATTGATTCCGCATTTATACGGTAAGACCGAGGCGCGGCCGGGGCGCAAGATGGGACATGTGACGCGGCTGTTCGGCAAGGGCGCGCTGCCGGGCGACATGGGCATTGCGGCGGCGCTGGCGGGCCTCGCCGAGATGTAACGTCTGGCATGCGCGCGCCCGGCGGCGCGCGACGTGAATGCCCCTGGTCAGGACCGCGCCGACTTGCCAGAAAGTGACGCATTCATGCGACGCAGGATGATATGATAGCGAAAATCTCCGTGAAGACCCCGGTTGTGGAAATGGACGGGGACGAGATGACCCGGATCATTTGGGGGTTCATCAAAAACAGGCTTATTCTGCCTTATCTGGATATCGATCTGAAATATTTCGACCTGGGGCTGGAGCACCGCGACGCTACCGATGATCGGGTAACGGTAGATGCGGCCAACGCGACCCGGCAGTACGGGGTGGGGGTGAAATGCGCGACCATAACCCCGGACGAGGCACGGGTGCGTGAATTCGGCCTCAAGAAAATGTGGCGCAGCCCGAACGGCACGATCCGGAATATTTTGGACGGTACGATTTTTCGCGAACCGATCATTTGCCGTAATGTGCCTCGACTTGTCCCGCATTGGGACCAGCCGATCGTGATCGGGCGCCACGCCTATGGTGATATCTATCGTGCCGTCGAGATGAAAGTGCCGGGGCCGGGCAAGGTCACGCTGACCTATCAGCCGGCGGACGGAACCGTGCCGACGGTGCTGGAGGTGCATGATTTCAGCGGACCGGGGGTCACGCTCGGCATGCACAATGTTCGCGCCTCGATCGAGGGTTTTGCGCGTGCCAGCTTCAATTACGGGCTGACCCGGAAATACCCCGTTTATCTTTCTACCAAGAATACTATCCTGAAGGCCTATGACGGCATGTTCAAGGATGTATTTCAGGAGATTTTCGATGCCGAATTCAAGGAACGCTTCGTTGCCGAGCGGCTGACCTACGAACATCGGTTGATCGATGACATGGTGGCCACTGCGCTGAAGTGGAACGGTGGCTATGTGTGGGCCTGCAAGAATTACGACGGCGATGTGGAGAGCGATATTGTGGCCCAGGGCTTTGGCAGCCTGGGGCTGATGACTTCGGTTCTGTTGAGTCCGGATGGCAGTGTGGTGGAGAGCGAGGCGGCGCATGGCACGGTCACGCGGCATTACCGCGAGCACCAGAAGGGGCGCGAGACCTCGACCAATCCGATTGCTTCGATTTTCGCCTGGACTCGCGGGCTCGCCTATCGCGGCCGGTTCGACCACACGCCGGATGTCACTGCGTTTGCCGAAACATTGGAGCGGGTCTGCGTGGAGACGGTGGAGGCAGGGTTCATGACCAAAGACCTGGCGATGCTGATAGGGCCGCAGCAGCACTGGCTGAATACCCAGGATTTTCTGGCCAAGATCGATGACGGCCTTCAGGCGACCATGCGCCGCGCCTGAAGGCCGGTCGCCCGGTCGCTCCGGCGGGGCGACCGCTGCGGTAATCTCGGGGGCAAATACCGCAAGATCGCGCGCGTGGACCGTTGACAGTATTTGTTATGTTATATCATACGGTCGCCACCCAACGCGATGTACCGAGACGCCATGACCCTTGCCGACCGCCGGATTGCCGTCATTGCCTGTTGCCTCGTGCCGACATTGGCGCAGGTGAGTCTGGCGGACCCCGCGTCAAAACCGGCAAAAGCCGCCGTCAAGAACGGCACGGAAACCGTGGTGGTGACGGCGAAACGGCTGGACCTTGCACGATCCAGACTGCAACCGGGCCTGGGGGCGACGGTGCATCTGCTCGACGCCAAGGCTCTGAGCCAGGTGGCGCAGGGCGAGGATGCGCCGCTGAACACGGTTTTGTTGCAAGTGCCGGGTGTTGCCGAGGATAGTTTTGGCCAGATCCATGTGCGCGGCGACCACAATGACGTGCAATACCGTATAAACGGGGTTGAACTGCCCGAAGGCCTTGCGGTGTTCGGGCAGGTGCTGGAAAGCCGGTTCGCGCGGTCTCTGGAGCTGATAGACGGGGCATTACCCGCGCAGTATGGATTTCAGCAGGCGGCAGTGGTGAATATTACCGCGCGTAGCGGCACGACCAACCCGGGTGGCGAGATTTCGGTCTATGGCGGCTCGCGGGATTATCTGGACACCGCGATCGATTACGGCAAGCACGAAGGCGCGTGGGATCTATACGTCACCGGGGATTTTCTGCATACGCGAGTGGGCATCGAAAACCCCACCCCCTCCTTCAATGCCCAGCACGATCTCAGCAATCAGTATCATGGTCTGCTCAATCTGTCCTATATCGCCAGCCCGGATACGCGAATAAGCCTGATCGCGGGGGTTTCGAGCGCAGAGTTCCAGATTCCCAATAATCCGGGTCAGGTGCCCGGGTTAGGCTACAATTATAACGGGCTGACTACAGTGAACAGCAACAGCCTGACCGAACATCAGCGCGAGATAACTGACTTCGGTATATTATCGTTGCAAAATGACTTTGGTACACTGAGCACCGAGAATTCTCTGTTCAGCCGATACAGTTCACTTTATTTTACCCCGAGCCTGCCGGGAGATGTATTGTTTACCGGTATCGGGCAGCAGGCTGCGCGATCGGTCTGGTCGAATGGCGTGCAAAGTGATTCCACCTGGTATGCCAGCACCAACCATACGATCCGCTTCGGCCTATCTTTCACCGTAGAGCGAGGAATTTCTAGCACGTCCTCGCAGGTGTTTGTGCTGGATCCCTATGGCCAGCAGATCGGCGGCATGCCGATTACGGTGAACCAGGGGTTTTCGCGCACTGGCACAGTTTATGGCGCCTATGTGCAGGACGAATGGCACATTACTTCGAAACTCACTTTGAATTATGGCGCACGCTTTGATGCGGTGAATGAATATACCCATGGGGAGCAGCTAAGTCCTCGAATTAATCTAATTTGGAAAGCGTTGCCTGGCACCACGCTGCACGCCGGATATTCCCGCTATTTTACTCCGCCTCCGTTTGAGGATATCAGTGGTGCGGCGGTCAGTGCCTTCAACCATACAAGCGCCGCCGCCGCCGTGCAGCAGGACGCGACCGTGAAAAGCGAGCGAGATAATTACTTTGATGCCGGTATCGATCACAATATTCTGCCCGGATGGCATATAGGTATTGATACATATTTCAAGCAATCGCGCAACCTGATCGACGAGGGTCAGTTCGGCGCGCCAATTATTCTGTCTGCATTCAACTATCGTTATGGTCAGGTGGGTGGCGTCGAGGTGACGACTGATTACAACCGTGGTCCATGGAGCCTGTATGCCAATGTGGCCTATTCCCGAGCTATCGGGAAGGATATCATAACCTCGCAGTTCAACTTTCTGCCGGCCGAGCTTGCCTATATCAGTCAGCACTGGATCTACCTCGACCATGACGAGCGTTGGGCGGGGTCGGGTGGCGCCTCCTATACGATCATGCCGGGAAGTCCAAACCAGGCGATGGTTTCGACCAATCTGGTCGTAGGCAGCGGGCTGCGGGCCAGCGGCACCATACCGAACGGGCTGGAATTGCCCGGTTATTACGTCATCAATCTTTCCTATGTGCAGGGGCTGGGGTTCGTGCCCTGGCCCGGGCTCACGGGGCGTTTTGATGTATTGAATCTTCTGGACCGGGCTTATGTCATACGCAACGGGACAGGTGTGGGGGTTGGCGCCCCCCAATACGGGCTGCGGCGGACATTGCTGGTCGGATTGACGCAGAAATTCTGAAGCCCGCGCAGCGCGGGGCGGAGGAAGAAGCCTGCCCGAAAGCCCCTCGCTGACGCCCCAAGGGATCGTGACCGTGCGTTATGGCGAGAGCGCCAGCCATTGTTGCCGACTGATCGGCGCATGGAAGCATCCTGAGCCATGCGATCCCGGAACATTGGTGATGCGTATTCCGGGTTCCGGCTTGACCGGCCCCGGTCAGCTTGGTGGGGTGCGAAATAGCTGCCGGGCGCCGCCCGGTTCAATTTGGGGGAATTCCGTATGCGTTTTCGTCTGACGCTGGCCAGTCTGCTGACGGCTATCGCTCTGCCGGCCCTGGCCGCTGCGCCGCAGCCACAGGGCCACTACCATCTCTATCAGTTCCACAAATCGGTTGTGCCTTTGGCGGCAGGCCAGACCATGGAATATTTCGGTGGCTCAGTGACCAGTAGTGTCAACGTCGTCGCCGTGATGTGGGGGGCGAATGTGCCGTCCAGCACGGTGAAAGGGATTGGCGGCTTCTTTCAGGCGTTGGTTAACAGCACCTACGTCGATCAACTGACTCAGTATTCCACCGTGGGTATCACTGGCGTCAACGGCAAGCCTGGTACCAACCAGACCATCGGCCGGGGCACGTTCAGCGGCACGATTACCATTACCCCGGTCAATACGTCGACGCACCTCAGTGACATCGCGATCCGGAAGGAGCTTGTGGGGCAGATTCGTGCCGGCAACCTGCCGCGGCCTAGTGCCAACCTGCTTTATATGGTCTATTTTCCGCAGAATGTCGTGATCACGCTTGGCGGCAGCCGGTCGTGCGTGAGTTTCGGCGCCTATCATGAAGCTGTGTCGGGCAAGCCGAACAAGAACAACATATTTTACGGCGTGATGCCGGATTGCGGCGGCGGCTTCACCAGCATAACCGACGTTACCAGCCATGAATTTGCCGAGGCGATAACTGACAATATTCCGACTCCCGGGTCCAACCCTGCTTATCCTCAGGCCTGGAATACCTCAAATGGCAGTGAGGTCGGAGATCTGTGTGAAGGCTATAACGGCAGCTTGAACGATACCACAACCAATATGTCCTACACCGTGCAGGAGGTCTTCCTGAACAGCACCGGAGCCTGCGGTACGGGTAATTTCACCAGCCCGTAAATTCTGCGTCTCCGCCATGGCCGGGCGTCCCTCGCCAGGGTCTGCCCGGCTTCTTTCATGACGGGCGGACCCACCTCTCTACTATTCTCGATTGACCGCTGGGTTACGTGTAGGAGACGACCCAAAGTCTGGCCCGGAACCTGTAGCGACTGCCGAGGTATGAGCCATGGCGGGGATGTTATGGACTGACGTATCTGACGAGTATTATTCCTTACTTCAGGAATTCAAGACGCGAAACTTTGCAAGGTGTATCGGGTGACGCGCCGGTGACCCTGGCGGGCGCCCGTCGCGTGGCCAAACGTCAGAACGAGACGACGCTCAGCCGGGAAACAATTTCGAAGGTGACGTTTTCCACTCGAGTTGGCACAGGTGCTGTGACTGACCTCCCGGGCGCGATAGGGACCGGGGTTAGCGAGGGGATCAGCCCGGGCAGCCAGACTCTCTGCCCAGAGGTGGCGGCTGCCGCTCCAGGTGTCACCACCCCGTCTACCGCGCCCGTTATGTTCGGGAACCTACCCATTATGCAAACAACGCACGCTGTCTGATGGAGATGCGCGGTCCACGCCGGGCCGGGGCCGCCTATTTGCGGCAGATGCCTTTGTCGGCTTGCCAGATTGGCATGGCTTGGCGTGTATGCGCCAAACCGTCTGGAGACGCCGCACGCCATGCACGCCCCGACCGAGAACCGTCCGCGCCGTGAGACCTGGTTTCTGGGTCATTCGACCGGTTTGTTCACCATAAGCCTCACCGAGGCCTGGGTCGGCTTTGCCTATTACGGCATGTTGTCGCTGCTGACGCTCTACATGACCAGCTACCTGCTGACCGGTCAGCACCAAGGGCGCATTCTGCTGTTTGGCCCGTTCCATGCGTTTCTGAACGGGGTGTATGGCCCGCGGGAAGGCAAGGCGCTGGCCTCGGCCATCACCGGGCTGTTCTCGGCCCTGGCCTATGGTCTGCCGATCGTCGGCGGTATGTTGGCGGATAAATTTCTCGGCCGCACCCGGACCATCATGCTCGGCGCGGCCTTCGTGACATTGGGCATGTTTCTGATGGCCTATGACCGCACATTCCTGATTGCGCTGGGGTGTGTCAGCATCGGCATGGGGTGCTGCGGCGCCATCAAGGCGCAGGTGGGAGGATTGTATGCCCCCGGCGATAACCGCCGCGCCGATGGGTTTCAGGTCTTCATGCTGATTTTCAACATGGCGGTGATCGTTGCGCCGCTGGTGTGCGGCACGTTGGGCGAGGGCTATACCTGGAGTTGGGGGTTTCTGGCCGCCGGCGTCGGTATGGCGCTGGGGCTGACGGCGTATTTGGTGGGTATGAAGACCCTGCCGCCGGAGCCACGACGGGTGGCGCGGCCGGAAGGCGGGGGACCTCGTCGCCCAGCGCTGACTATGCGCGAGCGCAAAAGCCTCATCCTGCTGGGGCTTCTGCTGCCGGTGCTGGCGGTGGCGGCGCTCGGCAACCAGGAAATTTTCAATGGCTACATGATTTGGGGCAAGGAATACTACCAGTTACGGTTTTTCGGTCGCACCATGCCGGTGGCGTGGCTGATGTCGCTGGATGCGGTCATCAGCTCGATCATGATGTTTCTGGTACTGATGTTCTGGCGCTGGTACGAGAAGCGCCGCGGCAATGTGGCTGAGATCGTGAAAGTAGCCATTGGTGCCGGTATCAGCGCGCTGGCGCCGCTGACGCTGGCTGCTGCGTCATTTCTGGCCGACCAGGGCCATCACAAGGTCGGGCTGGTCTGGGGTGTTGCGTTTCACACGGTCAATGACATCGGGTTTTCCAACATCTACGCGATCGGGCTTTCGTTGTATTCGCGCGCGGCGCCACCAAGGCTGGGCGCAACCGTGGTGAATGCCTTCGTGCTGCATATTTTTCTGGCCAATCTGATGGTGGGCTATCTCGCCGGCTTTCTGGAAACGATGTCAGCGCCCGCGTTCTGGCTGCTGCACGCGGGCTTGATTGCCGGGGCGGCGGTGGTGCTGATGATCTGCGCGCGGCTGTTCCATGAATTTCTGGCGCCGCGCGGGGATACGGCCAGCGTTAACAGTGCGGCCGAATTGCAGGCCGATGGAGCGGTGTGATGCAGCGGCGGGAAATGCTGATGACCACACTGGTGGCGGGCTTCACCCTGGCCTGCCCGAGGGCCGAGGCGGCGCCGATTGAAACACCTGCGACCGGGCTGGCAACGGGCGAGACGAAAATTCCGACCGCACTGGGCAGCCTGCCGGCGTATTTCGCGCGGCCGGTTGGGGCCGGACCTTTCCCTGTGATTCTGGTCACTGAGGAAATATTCGGGGTGCACGAATATATCCGGGATATCTGCCGGCGGCTGGCCCATCAGGGGTTTTTCGCGGTCGCGGCCGAATATTACGCACGCATCGGTGACCTAGCGAAAATGACCGACGTGCACCGCATCATCAGCGAGGTGATTCTGAAGACCCCCGATGCTCAGATGATGGACGATATGGACCATGTGGTGACCTGGGCCGGGCGACATGGCGGCGATCTGGCGCGCCTCGGCATCATCGGGTTCTGCCGGGGCGGGCGGCAGGTTTGGCTTTACGCGGCGCACCAGAAGCGGTTGCGCGCGGCAGTGGCCTTTTACGGCCCATTATCCGGACAGCGCAGCGCCATTCAGCCGCACACTGCGCTGGATGTGGTGGGGCGGATTAATTGCCCACTGCTGGCGCTTTACGGCGGCCAGGATAGTGGCATTCCCGCCTCAGACCGGGCGGAGATGCGGGCGCGGGCGCGCGCCGCGGGCAGAACGGTGGCGGTTGTGGTATACCCCGAGGCCGGGCACGGGTTTCATGCCGATTACCGGCCGAGCTACGACGCCCATGCGGCCCAGGATGGCTGGGCGCGGGCCCTGGCTTGGTTTCGCCAACACGGCGTGTGATCCGGCACCGGGTGTTTCAGCGGCGCAGCGCAGCGATATCTCGCACGGCGCGGGTTTTCCAGGGCGCGAAGGCCGGCCCGTCGAACCTGCGTAACAGAAACCAATAAATCTCATTGGCCAGGGGTTTGCAGCCTTTGGCCGCCGCCACCGCGGCCAGGCCATAAACCCGCGTAGCGGCGACCCGGCCGAGCGCCACTGAGGCCGGGGTGAGGGGCGCGCGCTGGTAGGCGGTATAGGCCCGGGTGATCGACCGGTTGACGGCCTCGTAGGCGTGGCCTTGGCAGCCGGGCGCGGTCCGATACTGGCCGAGCAGAGTGCTGTATGGCTGGGCCTGGGCGGTGCCGAGGCCGACGGCCACGGCGAGGGGAACGAAAAATCCGCGCACGACTCAAGTTTAGCGGCAACGCCCCCTGGCCACCAGCCAGGTATGTGCCCAGTTAAACAAGACTGGGGTTCCGGCAGCCGGCACACGGATTGGTTGCATGTGCGAGGCAATCGTTGCTCGCGGAAACATGAACCACGTTGACTTTCGGGTAGGGTCCGCACGCCATAGTGTTCCGAGAGTGGCGTTTCGCGAAAGGCCTGCCCTGCCGGGACATGATGGGTAGGGCGACGTCGGCGGACGGGTCGATTTTTTTGCCCTGGGCCGGAGCCATAAAGCTGGAGGTTAGCGTGCAGACTGCGCCTGCGACGAATGAAGCCACCCCGCCGGGCTGGGACAAGGCTCGGGCCCACGCCATTATCGACGGGATGAAAGCGACCGAGGGCGCGGCACTGCCCATGCTGCACGCGTTGCAGGAAGCGTTTGGTTACGTGCCGCATCCGGCGGAGGCCATGATGGCTGAGGCGCTGAACCTTTCGCGTGCCGAAATTCGCGGCATCATCAGCTTCTACCATGATTTTCGCCAGGCGCCCGCCGGGCGCCATGTAATGAAACTGTGTGTGGCGGAGGCCTGCCAGTCGATGGGTGGGCCGGGGGTGGCTGAGCGGCTTTTGACCCGCCTGGGTATCGGCTGGGGTGAAACTACGACCGATGGCAGCCTGACGGTCGAGAAGGTATACTGCCTGGGGCTGTGCGCCTGTGCGCCTGCGGCCCTTCTGGACGATGTGCCGGTTGGCCGCTTGGATGACGATACGGCAACCTTGCTGGCCGCAGAGGCGGCGGGGGGGATGACATGATCACGCTTTACCTGTCGCGTGACGCGGCCTCCTTGGCGCTCGGTGCGGACCGCGTGGCGGCCGCCCTTCTGCGTGATGCCGCAACCCACGGGCTCGACATTCAACTGATCCGCACCGGCACGCGCGGCGCGGTGTGGCTCGAGCCGTTGCTGGAAGTGGCGACCCCGCGAGGTCGGGTAGGGTATGGTCAGCTGCGTCTGGCCGATGTACCCAGTATACTGGACGCGATTACCGGGGATGGCGCGCATGCGCTGAATATCGGGCCGGTCGAGGCGCATCCCTGGTTTGCCAACCAGACCCGCCTGACCTTTGCCCGCTGCGGCGTGATCGACCCGGTTTCAGTGGCCGATTACGAGGCGCATGGTGGCCTGGCTGGGCTGCGGCGTGCGCTGGAATTAGGGAGCGCGGCGATCGTCGAGGAGGTCAAAACCTCCGGCCTGCGCGGGCGCGGCGGCGCCGGCTTTCCCACCGGTATTAAATGGAACACGGTCCGCGGCGCGGCGGCTGACCAGAAATACATTGTTTGCAATGCCGATGAGGGCGATAGCGGCACTTTTGCCGACCGCATGCTGATGGAAGGCGACCCGCTCTGCCTGATCGAGGGCATGGCCATTGCCGGCATCGCGGTAGGTGCGACCAAAGGCTATGTCTATATCCGCTCCGAATATCCGCATGCGGTGGCCACCATGCGTGCGGCCATTGTGGCCGCGCGCCGGGCCGGGCTGCTAGGGCATGATATTCTGGGCAGCGGTATCGCTTACGATATGGACGTGCGGGTGGGGGCCGGCGCCTATATCTGCGGCGAGGAAACCAGCCTGCTCGACAG
Organism: Pseudomonadota bacterium; assembly: GCA_021782435.1. Lineage (GTDB taxonomy): Bacteria > Pseudomonadota > Alphaproteobacteria > Acetobacterales > Acetobacteraceae > JAJXVA01. The sequence continues at coordinate 16,483 of JAJXVA010000003.1, read as the reverse complement.
CCTGGAAGGCAAGCGCGGCATGGTCCGCGCTAAGCCGCCGCTGCCGGCGCTGGCCGGCCTGTTCGGCAAACCCACCGTGGTCAACAACGTGCTTTCGCTCGCCAGCGTCCCCTGGATTCTTGCGCATGGAGGCAAGGCCTATGCCGATTACGGCCAGGGCCGCTCGCTCGGCACGCTGCCAGTGCAACTGGCGGGTAATGTCAAGCGCGGCGGCCTGATCGAGGTGCCGTTCGGGCTATCCTTGCGTCGCCTGATCGAGGATTGGGGCCACGGCACCGCCACCGGTCGGAAATTCCGCGCCGTGCAAGTGGGTGGTCCGCTCGGCGGATATTTCCCCGACCGGCTGCTGGATACCGCGCTGGACTACGAGGCCATGGCCGCCGCCGGCGGCTTACTGGGCCACGGCGGGGTGGTGGTGTTCGATGATAACGTCGATTTGCTGGCGCAGGCGCGGTTCGCCTTCGAGTTCTGTGCAACGGAAAGCTGCGGCAAATGCACGCCCTGCCGCGTTGGCGCGGTGCGCGGCATGGAAGTGATCGATAAAATCGCCGCCGGCCGGGACACCGACCGCAATTTTAGCCTGCTCGATGATTTGTGCGAGACCATGACCGACGGGAGCCTGTGCGCCATGGGCGGCTTGACACCGGTACCGGTGCAGACGGCACTGCGCAACTTCCCCGAGGATTTCGACCGCGCCGGCCGCAAGCTGGCCGCCGACTGAAGGAGCCGACGATGGCACTGATCCGCGAACTGGACTACGGCACCCCGATCCGCGTGGCGGATGAAACCGTGACGCTGACCATCGATGGGCAGAGCGTGACCGTGCCGAAGGGGACGTCGGTCATGGCCGCGGCCATGACACTGGGGACGCAAATTCCGAAACTATGCGCCACGGACAGCCTCGAGCCTTTTGGCTCGTGCCGCCTCTGCCTCGTTCAGATCGAGGGGCGGCGTGGCTACCCGGCTTCCTGCACCACCCCGGCCGAGGCTGGCATGGTAGTGCACACCCAGAACGAAGCCATCGCCAAGCGCCGCCGCAACGTGATGGAACTTTATATTTCCGATCACCCGCTGGATTGCCTGACCTGCTCGGCCAATGGCGATTGCGAATTGCAGGACATGTCGGGCAAGGTTGGCCTGCGCGAGGTGCGCTATGGCTATGACGGGGTGAACCATACCCACGCACCGAGCGACGAAAGCAATCCTTATTTCACCTTCGAGGCCAGCAAGTGCATCGTCTGCTCGCGCTGCGTGCGGGCCTGCGAGGAAACCCAGGGAACATTTGCGCTGACCATCGACGGGCGTGGTTTTGCCAGCAAGGTGGCAACCGGCGGGCCGGACTTCTTTAACTCGGAATGCGTTGCCTGTGGCGCCTGCGTGCAGGCCTGCCCGACCGCGACGCTGAACGAGAAATCAGTCATCGCGCTCGGCACGCCGGAACATTCCGTGGTCACCACCTGCGCCTATTGCGGGGTGGGTTGCTCCTTCAAGGCGGAAATGAAGGGTGAGACCGTGGTGCGGATGGTGCCATACAAGGATGGCCGCGCCAATGAAGGTCATTCCTGCGTGAAGGGCCGCTTTGCTTTCGGCTATGCGACGCACAAGGACCGCAAGCTGAAGCCGATGATTCGCGCGAAAATCACCGACCCCTGGCGCGAGGTCAGCTGGGAAGAGGCGATCGGGCACGCGGCATCGGAATTCAAGCGTATCCAGGCGAAATACGGGCGCGATGCGATCGGCGGCATCACCTCGTCGCGCTGCACCAACGAGGAAACCTATCTGGTGCAAAAGCTTGTTCGGGCCGGCTTCGGCAACAACAACGTCGATACCTGCGCGCGGGTTTGCCATTCCCCCACCGGCTATGGCTTGAAGGCGACGCTTGGAACATCCGCCGGGACGCAGGAATTTGCCTCGGTTGCGCAGGCGGACGTCATTCTGGTGATCGGTGCCAACCCGACCGACGGGCATCCGGTATTTGCTTCGCGCATGAAAAAGCGTCTGCGCGAGGGAGCGAAACTGATTGTCGCTGATCCGCGGCGAATTGATCTGGTGAAATCGCCGCATATCAAGGCTGATTACCACCTGCCATTGAAGCCTGGCAGCAACGTGGCGCTGTTGAACGCACTGGCCCATGTGATCGTGACCGAGGGGCTGGTGGCCGAGGAATTCGTGCGCGAACGCTGCGACATGGAGGCGTTCCAAATCTGGGCAAAGTTCGTGGCTGACCCGCGCAACGCGCCGGAGACGATGGCGAGCGTGACCGGCGTCCCGGCCGACGAACTTCGCGCCGCTGCCCGGCTTTATGCCACCGGTGGCAATGCCGCGATCTATTATGGGCTGGGCGTGACCGAACACAGCCAGGGCAGCACGACGGTTATTGCGCTGGCCAATCTTGCAATGGCAACCGGCAACATCGGCCGCGAAGGGGTGGGGGTAAACCCTCTGCGCGGCCAGAATAACGTGCAGGGCAGTTGCGATATGGGCAGCTTCCCACATGAATTCCCCGGATATCGGCATGTTTCGGACAATTCGGTGCGCGAAATGTTCGAGCAGGTGTGGGGCGTCGCACTGCAAGGCGAGCCAGGCTTGCGCATCCCGAACATGATCGACGATGCGTTGGGTGGCGGCTTCAAGGGCTTGTATGTTCAGGGCGAGGATATAGCACAGTCCGATCCGGATGTGCAGCACATCACCGGCGGGTTGCGGGCGATGGAATGCGTGGTGGTACAGGATCTGTTTCTTAACGAGACCGCAAAATATGCGCATGTGTTCCTCCCGGGCACCACCTTCCTGGAGAAGGACGGCACGTTCACCAACGCGGAGCGGCGCATCAACCGTGTGCGAAAGGTGATGGTGCCTCTCTGTGACTACGCCGATTGGGAAGTGACCTGCATGCTGTCCAATGCGATGGGCTTTCCGATGCACTATAATCATCCAAGCGAGATCATGGATGAGGTTGCCCGGCTGACGCCAAGCTTTTCTGGAGTGAGTTTTGCGCGGCTTGATGAATTGGGTTCGATTCAGTGGCCATGCAATGAAGCGGCACCGAACGGCACACCAATCATGCACGTTGACAAGTTCGTTCGGGGCAAGGGTGAGTTTTTATTGACCGAATATGTGCCGACCGAGGAACGCACCGGTGCGCGCTTCCCGCTTATCCTGACCACTGGGCGTATTCTTTCCCAGTATAATGTGGGTGCCCAGACGCGGCGAACCGAGAATTCCCGCTGGCACGAAGAGGATGTGCTTGAGATTCATCCCTTCGATGCCGAACATCGCGGCATCAAGGACGGTGACTTAGTGGCGGTGGAAAGCCGGTCTGGCGATATTGCGCTGCGGGCACGCATCACTGATCGGATGCAGCCGGGGATCGTTTACACGACATTCCATCACGCGAAAACCGGCGCCAATGTCATCACCACGGACTTCTCGGATTGGGCAACCAATTGCCCGGAATACAAGGTGACCGCGGTGCAGGTACGCCGCACCAATCGCGAAAGCGACTGGCAGGCCCGTTTCTACGAGGAAGATGAGGCCCTGACGCGCATTTTGCCGGCAAACCAGGTGGCGGCGGAATGAGCGCGCCCGGTTCCGATAAGCTGGTGATGATGGCAAATCAGATTGCTGCTTATTTCCACCCCTATCCGAAAGAGCGGGCTCTGGCGGGGATTGCCAAACATATTGAGGATTTCTGGACCCCCAAAATGCGTGCCAGCCTGGACCTCCGGGCGCCGAAGCTCGACCCCCTGGTGCGCGAGGCATTGGGTGCCAGCCAATCCGCGGCATGACACCACGGACCGTGAGTTCTGCTGGCACATGCGGGAAATGCGTTTCCGTCTAGAATTGAGCCGGCTTTCCCCGTCGCGCTACGGCATCGTAGGCCGATCATTCCGAGTTGCGTCAAACTGAGCGCGTCCGGGCCATTCCTCGCGTTCGTAAGTATGCCCAGCGGGCACCGTCCACCTGTGGTCTCGTGTGAGGAAGGGCCGCGATGATGCCGTCCATACCAACCGTTTGCCGGCCTAGTTCCAGCCAGACTGGCACCGGATTGATTATTTTCTGGAGGGCGAAGTCCCGGCGCTAGGTTATGCCATTGGGCCGCGATCTGGTCTAACGGCCAATAAGCAATTTCAGGAGTCGGCGGGGCAGCTTGCCGAAGGGCGGGCGCAGTAGCGCCGTCGGGTGCCAGGGCGCCGGATGGAACACGCCCTTGGCATGGCTCAGGCGTTGAAGTCCCTCGAGTCCGTGATAGGCCCCCATGCCGCTTTCACCAATGCCGCCGAAAGGCATGTCGTTGACGGCGTAGTGCAGCAGCGTGTTGCCCAAGGTGACGTTGCCGCTGGTGGTTGCGCTCAGCACCTTGCGCCGGCCGGAGGCGCCACCAAAGTAATAAAGTGCTAGCGGCCGTTCTCCCGCGTTGATGTGCGCGAGTGCCTCATCCAGTCCGGCATAGGTTACCACCGGCAGGACCGGTCCGAAAATTTCCTCGCGCATGATGGCCATGCCGGGCCGCGTATCCAGTACCAGCCGCGGCGCCAAGCGCCGTCCATGGTCGGTGCCCAGTGCCACGATCCGTCCGCCTTGGGCGGTGGCTTCGTCCAGCAGGGCCAGCAACCTGGCCTTGTGATGATCGCTTATGATCGCGGTCATGTCCGGCCCGGCGGGGCCGGCCGGATAGAGTTTCCGGTATGACGCCGTGAAGAGGTCAACGAAGCGGTCGCGCTCGGCCTCGGGCACCAGCGCGTAATCGGGGGCAATACAGGTTTGGCCGGCATTGGCCAGCTTGCCATGGGCAATCGAGGTCACGGCGCGCGCGGTCATGCCGCCAGGCGCGATGATAGCCGGTGACTTGCCGCCCAGTTCAAGTGTCACAGGCGTCAGGCTTTCCGCTGCCGCGCGCATGACCAACCGCCCCACCGCGGGGCTGCCGGTGAAAAACAGATGATCGAATGGTAGTGCCGAGAACTCCGCTCCCACCGTGGCATCTCCGGTCACCACCGAGACCTGGGTTGGTGGGAATAATTCTCCAAGGAATGCTGCCAGCAAGGCATTTGTCCGTGGCGTCAGTTCGCTCGGTTTCAGCATCACCCGGTTGCCAGCGGCAAGCGCCGTTGCTAGGGGCATCAAGGACAGCGCCAGCGGGTAATTCCATGGCGAAACGATGCCCACCACGCCGAGCGGCTGATACAGAACGTAGGCAAGGCCGGGTTGCAGGAGAAGAGGCACGTTGCGTTCTTGCTTGCGCAGGAAATCAGGCAGTACGAACCGCAGATAGGAAATGCCGCGCAGCGTCGGCAGAATTTCAAGGGCGGCGGTTTCGGCCACCGGGCGATGACCGAAATCCTCCATCACCGCTTGGGCGAACCGGCCACGCCAGGCGCGCAAACCCAACGCCAGCCCGTCCAGCCGTAGGCGCCGTTGCTTCAGGTCTGGCGCGCCATCTGCCAGAAAGCCGTCGCGCTGGGCGCGGAACCGCGTTGCGATAGCATCGCCGGTGGTCAATTCATGCGACCCTGTCATGCTTAACCCTGATTGAAAAACACAAATTACAACTCAACCATAACGCTATGAGCTCGCAAGCCACGTTATCGCGTCGAGAAGGGGGGAGAGTGATGGCGCCACCGCCGCGAACGTATCATCACGGCAACCTGCCGCAAGCCTTGGTCGTGGCCGCGATCGAGGCGATGGCGGAGGCCGGGGATGGGAACGTCAATCTGCGTGACATCGCGGCGCGCGTGGGGGTCAGCCCGGCTGCGCCCTACAAGCATTTCGCGGGCAAATCCGCGCTGATCGCGGCGGTCATTGCTGAAATCCGCGAGCGGCTCGAGGCCGCGCTGGCATCAGCGCCAAGCTTGGGTGCCACCCCGCGCGAAAACGCCCATGCCTTGGCTGAAGCCTTCCTGATGTTCGCGCAAGCCCAGCCTGTGCCGTTTCGGTTGCTGTGCGGGGCCAATCCCTGCGCTGAGTTCGCCGCGCCCGGCGCGATGCAGGCGCCGCGCCACCTGTTACAGCCGGCACTGAATGACATTTCCGCCGATGGTTGCGCCAGCGCCGCCTTCTGGTCGCTGTTGACTGGCTTCACACTGCTTTGGCTGGATGGCGGCATGACCGACGTCAGTCCCGCCGCTGTGATCGATGCGGCATTGGCCGGGCTGGTGCCCTGAGACCGTTCGGCGTTGATCGGCGGGCAAGCCAAGCTATGGCTCTGCCGCGAAAAAAGCCGGCCGAGAAACTCAGACCCCCTAACTTGCCCGCCGTCTGCGAAGGCGTGCCACCCCTCGAGTGGCCCATCCTAACCGGCTCAGCATCGGGACACGACCGAGGCCCATCGCTCGCTTCGCCCGGCTTGCTGGAGTTCGTTTGGTTCTTTTCGTTGACGAAAGCCTTGGTCTCGTTGCGAACCGTTGGAATCCCGTCCGGGCCTGGACCGGTCGCGGGGCGGCGGCTATACCCACCCTCATGAATCTGGGCACGCGTCTGTTCACCTGGTTCCGAGGCCGTGAAGTCGGATCCGATTCCGCCGGCAATCGGTATTTCGAGGAAAAACGCGCCGTCGCCGGCCGCCGCGCTCGAAGGTGGGTGCGCTATGCGGGCAGCAACGAACCCACGCGTATTCCACCGGAATGGTATGGCTGGATGCACTACACGCTCGATGCGCCTTTGCCGGAAGCCAATCGCCGGCCGTGGCAGAAGCCCCATTTACCCAATGTCACCGGCACCGCCGCGGCATATCGCCCCCCGGGGCATGACTACGCCGGCGGCAATCGTCCCGCCTCGCGTGCTGATTATCAGGCCTGGACGCCGGAAAGCTGATGGCCAAAACCAGTTTCGCCGAGATCGCCACCGGCGCGATCGTCATTGCCCTGGCGGGTGGGTTTCTTGCCTATGCGGTTGCGCATACGGGGGTAGCCGCTGGCGGGTATGATCTGACGGCCCGGTTCAATGATATCACTGGCCTTGGTCTCGGCGCCGATGTTCGTATCGGCGGTGTGAAGGTGGGCACGGTGACCCAGGAAATGCTGGACCCCAACACCTATCAGGCGATCGTGAAATTCACGGTGGCCAATGACGTGAAGGTCCCGAAAGATACCAGCGCCGTAGTGGCCACCGAAGGGCTACTGGGCGGCAATTACATTGCCCTGCAGCCTGGAGGGGATACGGTCATGCTGTCTTCGGGCGGGCAGATTACGGCCACCCAGAGCGCCATAAACCTGCAATCGCTGCTCGGTAAGTTCATTTTCAATGGGGCGTCCCAATCCTCGGGTGGGCAGAAGCCTGGCGCCGCCGCGGCCAAGCCTGGGGACGGGCTTACGCCTTGACCGCGCCGCCGGCCGCCCCGTTGGCCGGCTTGCTCTCCGCGCCCGATCTGTGGCCGGGTCGGGACGGCATGCCTATCGCCTGCCGCGAGAAACTCGCCGTGCTTGCCGAGAACCATGCCGAAATCGTTGCCATTCTGCGTGACAGTTTCGATGACGCCGCCCTGATGGGGGTTGATGAGGCCTGGTTTCGTGCCCTCCTGCACCGCGTCGTGGATGGGCTCGCCGGCCCCCGTCGGGGCGCGACGTGACCCACCGCCTGGCTGCCTGGCCCCGATATCTGCTCCGGGTGTGGATCCCGGGATCGCTAGGCCTGGTTTTGTTGTTCGGGCTTGGTTTTATGGCTGGCGCGCGGGCGCAGGCCCCTACCCCGTTGCTACCCCCACCGTTGCCGCCAAACGCCGCCCCGCCGCCGGCGGTGACGCCGGCGTCTCCGGTGCCCGGTGCGGCCCCGGCAATCACGCCGCCGCCCTCAAGCGTGCCACCACCCGTCGTCACCACTATGCCGGGTGTCGGCCCATCCGCGAGTACGGCGGCTGCCGGCACCCCGGGGGCCGGTGCGTCACAAGGCGGCCTCACGCCGGGGGTTTCCGCCTCCGGTCATCCCTTGCCGTCGCCTACCCCGGCCCCGCCGGCGCCAAGCTGGCAGCCCGCTTACACCGCCCACATCCAGATATTGGACAAGGTCAATGGCCGGGCTGAAACCCTGGCCATAGCGGTAGGCGCCACCGGCCAGTATCGTACCCTGACTGTTACGGTGCGGGCCTGTGATGCGCGCCCACCCGACCAGCCGCCGGATGCCACCGCTCTTATCGTCGCCCGGCGTGACGGCGCGGCTGCGCCGATCTATACCGGATGGCTGCTGGAGGCAGAGCCGACCGCCGCCATGGTATCCGACCCGGTTTATGACCTGCGGGTTACCGCCTGCACCTGAAAGCTTTCGTCACCATGCTCGACGCCTGGCTCAGCCGAAACCGCCTGGCCCCTGAAACCGCCGCCATCGGGCTTGGCGTAGCGGCGCTGGTAATCGCCCACGCGGCGCAACTGGCTGGCAACGTACCCTGTGCGCTTTGTTATCTGGAACGCTGGCCCTATCGCGCCGCCATCGGGCTTGGCGTGCTGGCCTGGCTGCTGCCGGTGCTGCGCCACCAGCTGCGCTTGTTGCTACCGCTGGCCTTTCTGGCGGCCCTGAGCCTTGCCTTCACCCATGTCGGGGTGGAGTTCGGCTGGTGGAAAAGCCCGCTGCCGGAATGTGCCGCACCGGTTCTCAATACCGGTTCGGTGCACGACCTGCTGGCCTCCATGCCTTCGCATCCGTCCAAGCCCTGTGATGACCCTACCTATCTCGTGCCCGGCCTGCCGCTTTCGATGGCGCAGATGAACCTGCTCTATGCTCTTTTCGGGAGCGTTTCGCTGGCCATCTTGGTAGGCAAGGAGCGCCGCACATGACCGACCCGATCTATCCCGCCCCGCCTGAAGCCGACCGCCGCACCGCCGCCATGATCCGTGTCGATCATGCCGGCGAATATGGCGCGACCCGGATTTATGCCGGTCAGTTGGCGGTGCTGGGGCGTGGGGAAAACGCTCCCCTGTTGCGTCACATGCTGGCGCAGGAGCAGGCGCACCTGGCTACGTTTTCGGCAATGGTTGCTGAACGCGGCGTGCGTCCGACGGTATTGCTGCCGTTCTGGCACGTCGCGGGGTATGTGCTCGGTGCCGCTACCGCCGCGCTGGGCACGAAAGCCGCCATGGCCTGCACCGTCGCGGTCGAGGAAGCGATCGATGCGCATTACCGCGCCCAGCGCGAGGCCCTGCCCGAAAGCGAGGCCGCGCTGGCCGCAACGATCGAGACCTTCCGCGCCGAGGAACTGGAACATCGCGATACCGGGCTCGCCCACGGCGCGAAACAGGCGCCGCTTTACAGCTTGCTGTCGCGCGCCATCAAATCCGCCTGCCGGGTCGCCATCGCCGTCAGCGAGGCGGTATAGCGCCTTTCCCGCCCGTGGTCGCCAGATAGGCGATGATATCCACCCTGTCCTGCGCGTCGGCTACGGCCATTGGCATGGCTGTGCCCGGCACAAGGCCTTGCGGGTTGGTGAGCCATTTCGTCAGTTCCGCCGGAGTCCAGGCTTGATGAAACCCGGCCAGTGCCGCGGTATAGGGGTAGCCGGCCTCGCTGCCGGCTAACCGCCCGACCACACCACCCAGCGGTGGCCCCACCTTCGCCGCCGCCAGCGCATGGCAGGCTCCACAATTCGCGGCGAACAGTTTTGCCCCGCGCGAGGCATCGGGCGGGCCCGCCACCACGAACCGCGCCAGATCGGTCGCGCCCTCGGGCTTACGTGAAGGGAAGAACTCATAGGATAATGTGATATCCTTCACATCCCGCGTCGAAGGATCGTCCGCCAGCCGGGGGTCGACATAGAATTGCACCGGCATCTGCACCGTCTGATGTGCCCCCAGGCGTTCCTCGGTGAAGCAGAAGCACTGGATCTTTTTGAAATAAATTGCGGATTTCGCGGGTGTCACGTTGAACGTGGCATGGCCCACCAGGGCGGTCGCGGAATTGTTGGTGGCCTCAAAAAAAACCGGCACCTGCTGTCCCAACGCAACCGTCACCGAGCGTTGCAGAGGCACGAAGCGCCAAGGCATGTCCGGGGCTACGTCGGTGTTGAAATAAACAGTCACTTTTCGGTCGCTGACGCGCGCCGTGTCCGCGGCCACGCGCTGGGTGGTGCCCAGCGCCCCGGTTGCCGCGCAGAACAGCCGGTAGAGCGGCACTGAGTAGGACACCAGCGTCACCATCACACCGATCGCGGCCAGAAGACCCGAAACAATCAGCACACGCTGCCGCTCACGTGTCACGCTGCGCTCCTCCTGAATTGCCACTGGCGATCTGGCTCCGGAGCCGCCCGGCCGTAACCGGCCGGGCATGCGGGGCCGTCACACGGAAAACGCCGGGCTCAGCGTGGTGCCAGCACCATGACCATCTGGCGGTTTTCCATTTTTGGCATCTGCTCGACCTTGCTTTCCTCGTCCATGTCGATGCGGATGCGCTCGAGCACCTTGATGCCCAGGTCCTGGTGCGCCATCTCGCGGCCGCGGAAGCGCAGCGTCACCTTGACCTTGTCGCCCTCCTCGATGAACGAGCGCATGGCGCGCAACTTCACCTGGTAGTCGTTTTCGTCGATGTTCGGACGAACCTTGACTTCCTTGATCTCGATCACCCGCTGGCGTTTGCGTGCCTCGTTTTTCTTTTTCTGCTGCTCGTATTTGAACTTGCCGTAGTCGAGTATCTTGCATACGGGCGGCGTTGCGTTGGGGCTGATCTCAACCAGGTCGAAGCCAGCCGCCATCGCGCGCTGATGGGCTTCCCGCGCGGTCATGACGCCAAGCATTTCCCCTTCCTCGTCGATCAAGCGCACCTGCGGTGACCGGATTTCCTCGTTGACGCGCGGCCCTTCGCGGCTGGGTGGGGTGGGCAAGGGTCCTCTGGCTATGTGGCTCTCCTGTGGTTGTTGCGAAAGTGAGTTTGGCTGTTCCGGCCTCAGCCGATCGATGGGCTTCTGAGGTCGGGCGGTGTCGCCTCGGTTGCAAGGGTTTGCACCGCTTCGTCAAGGGAAATGATAGGCTGAGCCTCCACGCCTAGCCGCCGCACCGCAACCAGGCCGGCTTCCGCCTCGCGCCGGCCCACCACCAGCAGCACCGGAACGTGGCGCAGGCTGTGGGTGCGGATCTTGGCGTTGATTTTCTCCCGACCGGTATCGGTCTCGGCTCTCAGTCCGGCCCGCCGCAGTGCCGCCGCCACGGTTTCAGCATAGGTATCGGCGTCCGAGACGATGGTTGCCACCACAACCTGCACCGGTGCCAGCCACAGCGGAAAGCGCCCGGCATATTGCTCGATCAATATGCCCAGGAAGCGCTCGAAACTGCCCAGTATCGCGCGATGCAGCATCACCGGTCGGCGGCGCGTGCCATCCTCAGCGGTGTAAAGCGCGTCCAACCGCTCGGGCAGAATGAAATCCACCTGCAACGTGCCGCATTGCCAGTCCCGTCCGATCGCATCGCGCAGCACGAATTCCAGCTTCGGGCCATAAAACGCGCCCTCACCGGGGTTCAGCTCATAATCAACCCCTGCCATCGCGCAGGCCTCGCGCAGCGAGCCCTCGGCGCGGTCCCAGGTTTCGTCCGAACCTGCCCGCCTTTCAGGCCGGTCGGAGAACTTCACCCGGAAACTCTCAAACCCGAAATCCCGGTAGATATCCGCGAGCAACGCCACGAACTGCGCCGTTTCGGTGGCTACCTGGTCCTGTGTACAAAAAATATGGGCGTCATCCTGGGTGAAGGCCCGCACCCGCATGATGCCGTGCAGCGCGCCGGACGGTTCATACCGGTGGCAGGCGCCGAATTCGGCCATGCGCAGCGGCAGGTCGCGGTAGCTGCGGATACCGTGATTGAATATCTGCACATGGCACGGGCAATTCATCGGCTTGAGCGCCAGAGTCTTGTCTTCATCCTCGACGATCGCGATGAACATATGCTCCCGGAATTTCTCCCAATGTCCGGAGCGTTCCCACAAGCTCCGGTCCACCAGCTGCGGCGTGCGCACTTCCTGGTAGGCGGCGGCGTCCAGCCGGCGGCGCATATATGCCTCGACCGCGCGGTATAGGGTCCAGCCATGCGGGTGCCAGAATATGCTGCCAACCGCTTCTTCCTGGATATGAAACAAGTTCATCTCGCGGCCGATGCGGCGGTGGTCGCGCTTCTCGGCCTCCTCGAGCTGGTGCAGATAGGCGGTCAATTCCGCTGTGTCGCGCCAGGCGGTGCCATAAATGCGGCTCAGCATGGGATTGCGGTGGTCGCCCCGCCAATAGGCGCCGGCAACCCGCATCAGCTTGAATGCGGGGCCTACATCCCCAGTGCCGCGCATGTGCGGACCGCGGCACAAATCCACCCAGTCCCCTTGGCTGTAGAACGTAATGGTCTCGCTCTCGGGCAGATCGCGGATCAGCTCGGCCTTGAAGCGTTCCCCCTTCGCCTCGAAAAACGCGATGGCCTCGTCACGCGGTCGCACGCTGCGCGCGAACGGCGCGTTGCGGGCAATGATCTCGCGCATCTTCGCCTCGATCGCGGGGAAATCCTCGGGGGTGAACGGCGCGTTGCGGGCAAAGTCGTAGTAAAACCCGTTCTCGATCGCGGGCCCGATCGTAACCTGCGTGCCGGGAAACAACGCCTGCACCGCCTCCGCCAGCACATGCGCGCAATCATGCCGGATCATTTCCAGCGCGGCCTCGTCCCTGCGGGTAATGAACGTCACCGCCGCATCCTGCTCGATCAAGCGTGAGAGGTCCTGCAACTCGCCATCGACGCGCATGGCCAGGGCGGCGCGGGCCAGGCCCGGACCGATGCTGGCGGCGATTTCAGCGCCGCTGACTGGCGTCGGGAAGTGGCGCTTGGCGCCGTCGGGCAACGTGATTTCGGGCATGGGCGGTTTGGCTATCCGGCAGGGTGTGCGGGTCTATGGCGTCAAGTCCAGGGCGGCCGCAACCCTCTCGGGCGGCAAGTCGGCCAGATGCGGCGCGGAGGCAATAATGGGCCAGCCGCCATCCGGGTAGCGCGGGGCGGTCAGCGAGGGGTTGGACGCGCCGCCGAACAGCACCACCGCCTTGCGGGCAAAGGCGGTAGCCAGGTGCATCGGCCCGGTGTCATTGCCCACGACCAGTGCGGCCTGGCCCAGCACATGGGCCAGTTCCGGCAGCGAGGTGCGCCCGGTCAGGTCCATCACCCGCGGTTTGGCCTGGCGTATGGCGGTGCCGAGTGGTGCCTCAGCTGTGGTGCCGACGATCACCACCGCCAGGCCGCGCGCCGCCAGGCTGGCGGCCAGTGCCACGAAATGCGCGTCCGGCCAGCGTTTCTCGGGTCGGTGCGGCGCGGCCCCCGGCACCAGCACGGCGTACGGCCCTGGCGGCAACGCAAACCCAGGTGGCGCGGTCAACGGCGCCAGCGCCTCGGGCGCGAGCGCCGGCACCACCCCTATCCCCGCATCGCGCAATTGTTCGCGCTGGCGCTCATAGGTGTGGATGTGGTCGCGCTCAGGGTTGCGATGCGGATGGGAGGCGAAACGCCCGATGCCTGACCATTCCGCGTGCCCCGCCAGCCATCGATACCGGGTCGAGCGGGTCGAGGTCTGCAAATCATAAACCCGGTCATGGCCGATGAGCCGCTGCCGCAGCCGCGCAAGCCCAGCCGGATCGAGCAGTCCCGGCCGCGTATCCACCTCTACCGCATCGAACCACGGCGCCCGACCCAGCCAGGCGGCATAGGTAGCGGTCGTCAGCAATGTTACCCGGGCATCGCGATGATGCGCCCGGATCGCCGCGAAAGGCGCGAAGGATTGCACGATATCACCCAGCGCCGAATGGCGGATGACGAGAATGCGCGGTTGATTCATGCCATGCCGGCCAGTTCGGCATAAACCGCCAGCGTCGCCGCCTGCATGGCGGCGGTGGTATAGGCGGCACAGACATGCGCGCGGGCCTGATAGCCCAGCGTCCAGCGTTGCTCGGGCGTCAGAGCCAGCGCCACGTCCAGCGCCGCCACCACGGACTCCACATCATCGGGCGGCACCAGATAGCCGGTTTCGTTGTGCTGCACCGTCTCGGCCGCGCCGCCATGGTTGGTGGCGATCAGGGGCCGGGCCATCGACTGGGCCTCGATCACGGTGCGGCCGAAGCCTTCGGGCACGGTGGAAAGATTCAGCGCGACATCGGCCAGCGCCAGCGCCGCCGGCATGTCCGTGCAGTCACCCACAATCCGAACCCGTCCGCCGAGGCCGAGTCTGGTCGCGAGTTCGCCCAGGTGGCGGGCAAAATCGCCGTTTTTCTGAGCGGGGCCGGCCAGCACCAGGCAAGCCTGCTTGTTGGCGAGGTTGGCCAGCGCCCGGATCGCGATTTCCTGGCCCTTCCAGCGCGTCAGCCGTCCCGCCAGGAGCAGAACCGGCGCGCCTTCCGGCAGGCGCCAGGCAGCGGCGAGCCTCGCCACCCGCTCGCCGCTGACCGCGCCGGGGTCGAAAACGGCGGGGTCGACCCCGCGAGGGATGACGCGGACCCGGCTTTCCGGCACCGCGTGGCGGCGCTTCAGTTCCTCGGCGAGGAAGTGGCTAATGGCGATCACGAGGTCGCCCTTCGCCATCACCGCATTGTAGTGGCGCTTGAAAGGCAGGTTTTCCCGATAGGTCCCGTGCCAGGTGGTGACGAAGCGCACCCCGGCGTGGCGGCTGGCACGATAGGCGGCCCAGGCTGGCGCACGGGAACGGGCATGGACGATGCCGACATGGTGCGCGGTGATGATGCCGTGAACCGACGCAGCGTTGCGCAGCACCCGGAGCGGGTTGCGGCTGGCCAGCGGCAGCAGAAAATGCGTGCCCCCGGCGCGGGTCAGGGCCGGAACCAGCCGCCCGCCCTGGCTCGCCACCAGCGCGGTGCCGCCGGCGCCGACGATCGCCTGGACCATTTCCACCGTGCCACGTTCCACGCCACCCGCGTTCAATGCCGGCAGGACTTGCAGAATGGTCGGGAATCGCGCGGGATCGGGTGGCATGGCGCGCCCTTATGGCGCGCCGCGCGCAGGAAGAAAAAGGGGCATCCATGGTCGCGGTGATCAGCCACGGAGTACGGCTTGCGGTGGAGGCCATGGCGGGGTCAGACCCGGCGGTGCTGTTCCTGCCCGGCTTCGCCAGCGACATGCGCGGTACCAAGGCCGAATTCCTGGCCGATTGGTGCGCATCGCGCGGGGGCGGCTTCACCCGCTTCGACTATTCCGGCCATGGCGAAAGTGGCGGCGCGTTTGAACAGGGCACGATCGGCCGCTGGACCGACGACGCGCGCGCGGTGTTGCACGCCATGCCGGCGGCGCGCGTGGTGCTGGTCGGCAGTTCCATGGGCGGCTGGATTGCGTTGAACCTCGCGCTCGCCGCGCCGGCGCGCATCGCCGGGCTGGTGCTGCTGGCCCCCGCGCCGGACTTCACCGAGGATCTGATGTGGGACGCGATGATGCCGGACGAGCGCGCCATGCTGCTGCGCGCCGGCGTGCTGCGCGTGCCTAGCGCCTATGGTCCGCCAACGCCGATCACCCGGACCCTGATCGAGGAAGGCCGGCAACACCTACTCCTGCGCGCGCCCATCGGAGTGGGCGTGCCCGTGCGCATTCTGCACGGTCAGCGCGACCCCGACGTGCCTTGGCAGCGCAGCCTGACCCTGGCCGAGCGGCTGACCAGCGAGGATGTCCGCCTGACCCTGATCAAGGACGCCGACCATCGGCTATCCCGCCCCGAGGATCTGGCACTGCTCGGGCATTTGCTCGGCGGATTACGAAGCGGTATGACCGGCGTGATGGGGATGGAGTCCCCCGAAACCGCCTGACCGGAGCTCTTAGTCTGGCAGGCTGATGACTCCTGCCGTGCGCGGCTGCGGCCCGCGGTGGGAGCTGCGCGCCCTTGCCCGGGAATTGTTGCGGCTGTGTCCGACCGGAAGAAGGGGGTGAGGGTGCTGTTCTATCTGGTGGTGGCCTTGGGGGGGGCGTTGGGCAGTGTGGCCCGGGCCTGGGTCGGGATCGCGGTCGCGCGGCTGACCGGGCCGGAATTTCCCTGGGGTACGATCCTGATCAATGTCGTCGGTTCGTTCGTGATCGGGTTTTTCGGAACCCTGACCACCAGCGACGGGCGCTTCGCTGTGCCCACGGATCTGCGCGCCTTCGTGATGATCGGGGTATGTGGCGGCTTCACCACATTTTCATCGTTCAGTCTGCAAACACTGGATCTTGCGCGTGATGGGCGGGTGGCTCAGGCGGCGGGTAATGTCGGGCTTTCGCTCGTGCTGTGCCTGATGGCGGTGACGGCGGGGCATTTGAGCGCGGCAAGGCTGCATGGTCCGCGCGCGGCGGCGGCGAAGACGGCGGAGAAGGGCATGGGCACGGTGGTGGTGGCGGTGCTGGACCGGCCGTGGGACGCGCACGGCCTTCTGGTGGCCGGCACGCGGCTGATGGCGCACGCGGGTGGGGGGCGTTTGCAGGCTTTGGCGGTACGGCAACCGCCACCGGCGGAGATTTTACCGTCCGAAGAAGTGATGACGGTCGAACGTGACGAGGCGCTGCGCGCGGGCCCGGAGAGA
>JAJXVA010000091.1 GCA_021782435.1 Pseudomonadota bacterium | reverse complement strand
GGATTTTCCTCATCCCGGGCGATTCGCCGATCGGCTTCCGCCTGCCGCTGAAATCCCTCCCCTGGGCCGAGGAAGCCACCATTGCCCGCGAATTCACCCCCGAGCAGGACCCGCTCGACAGCCACGCGCCGCTGCCCGCCCATGCCAGCTTCCACCGCGCTCCGCGGCCCGTCCCGCCACTGCCGGTCAATCCGCAGACCCTCGCCGAAGGCACCGATGCCACCGACATCATCCGCACCGCCCTCACCATCGAGCCGCGCGAAGGCGTCCTGCACGTTTTCCTGCCCCCGCTTGCTCGTGCCGAGGATTGGCTTGATCTCCTCGCCGCGATCGAGGCGACCGCGACCGAACTCGACCACGCGGTCATCCTCGAGGGCTACACGCCCACCCACCACCCCGATCTCGCCACGTATTCCATCACCCCCGATCCCGGCGTGGTCGAGGTCAATATCGCCCCCGCCGAAACCTTCCCCGAAATCGTCGCGCGCACCGAGCAACTCTACGCGCAAGCCCGGCAGGTGGGGCTGGTGGCCGAGAAATTCCTGCTCGACGGCCGCCATGTCGGCACCGGTGGCGGCAACCATGTCGTGATGGGCGCGCACGAAGCCGCCGACAGCCCCTTTCTGCGCCGACCGGATCTGCTGAAATCCCTGCTCGGTTTCTGGCACAACCACCCGGGCCTGTCCTATCTGTTCTCCGGCCTGTTCATCGGTCCGATGAGCCAGCATCCGCGCATCGATGAAGCGCGCGAGGATGCGCTGCGGGAACTCGAACTCGCGTTCGCCCGTGTCACCCCGGGCATCGAAATGCCGCCCTGGCTGACCGATCGCATCTTCCGCAACCTCCTTGCCGACATGACCGGCAACACCCACCGCACGGAATTCTGCATCGATAAACTCTTCGCCCCCGAAAGTGCGGGTGGCCGTCGCGGCCTCGTGGAATTCCGTGCCTTTGAAATGCCACCGCACCCGCGCATGGCGGCCGCCCAGATGCTGCTGATGCGCGCCGCCATCGCTGCCTTTTGGCAATTCCCCTACGAACGCCGCTTGCTTCGCTTCGGCACCCTCCTGCACGATCGTTTCATGCTGCCCCATTACGTCCAGCAGGATGTCAGCGACGCGCTCGAGGATCTCGCCCAGTTCGGTTTCCGCCTGAAGCCGGAATGGTTCGCCCCTCACATGGCTTTCCGCTTCCCCACCATCGGCTCGGTCATGCGGCGCGGGATGGAACTCACGCTCAGCCACGCGCTCGAGCCCTGGCATGTCCTGGCCGAGGAGCCGGCGGCCGGCGGCACCGCGCGCTATGTCGATTCCAGCGTCGAGCGTGTCCAGGCCCGCGTCACCGGCTGGCAGCCGGACCGTTACCAGCTGGCCTGCAACGGCGCCCTGGTGCCGCTGCGCCCGACCGAGCGCGTCGGGGAATACGTCGCCGGCATCCGCTTCAAGGCCTGGCAGCCGCCCAGCGCGCTGCATCCCACCCTGCCCGCGCAGTCCCCACTTATCTTCGACATGTACGACGTCTGGTCCGGCCGCAGTATCGGCGGCCTCACCCATCACGTCGCCCATCCGGGCGGGCGCCACTATGACACTTTTCCGGTGAATGCGAACGAAGCCGAGGCAAGGCGCCGCGCCCGTTTCTTCCCCATCGGCCACACCGCGGGGGCAATGCTTCCCCCCCGCGCCATCGACGACGCCGAGCATCCCTTCACGCTCGATCTGCGGCTGGCGGGCTGACCCTTCATGACCACGCCGCCGATCGATGAAATGGTCGATGGTCGCGGCGGGCTCCGGCCGCACTGGCGTGCCTTGCTCGGCGTTTTTTCCACCCTGGGCGAACGCGGTCTCGCCGATCGTATGGCCCGCATGGACGAAGCCTTCGCTCAGGACGGCATCACCACCATGCTGCCGGGCACCGACCAGAGCGGCTACTGGCGCTGCGACCCTGTGCCGCTGCCGCTCGCCGCCGCCGAATTCGCCGATCTCGAGGCTGGCCTCAAGCAGCGCGCCCACCTGCTCGAGGCGATCCTGCAGGACATTTACGGCCCTCAGAACCTGCTCACGAGCGGTCTGCTGCCACCGGCGCTGGTATTCACCAATCCGGCCTTTCTGCGCCCCTGCCGCGTGCCGTCCGCCGAAGGCACGCCCCGCTTCCCTCTGCTGCATTATTACGCGGCCGATCTGCTGCGCGGGCCGGATGGCGCCTGGCGTGTCCTCGCCGACCGCACGGCCGCGCCCTCCGGTATCGCCTACGCCCGGGAAAATCGCCGCGTGCTCGGTCGGGTCGTGCCGGAGGCATTCCGCCCGCTGCAACTGCGCCGCCAGCAATCCTTTTTCGATACCTGGCAGGACTCGTTGCAGCGTCTCGCGCCGCCCGGTCGCGCGAACCCGGCGATCGGTCTGCTGACCCAGGGGCCGGGCCATGCCGGCTGGTTCGAACAGTTGCAGCTTTCGCGTGAGCTTGGCTGCACCCTGGTCGAACTCGGCGATCTCAGCCTGCGCGGCGGCGCGCTCTACCTCAAAACCCTGCGCGGCCTGCAACCCATCGACACGCTACTGCGCTTCGTCGATGGCCGCCTGATCGATCCGCTCGAGTTCGAGGCACAGGGCGCGGGTGTCGCCGGTCTGATGGCGGCCATCCGCGCGCGTGCGGTCCGGCTATTGAACGACCCCGGTTCCGGCGTGGCCGAGGCGCCTGCCCTGGCCGCCTTCCTGCCCCAGCTGTGCCTCCACCTGCTCGGTGAGCCACTGGCGCTGGCCTCGCTACCCACCCTGTGGCTTGGCAGCCCGCGGGCGCGCACCCTGGTCGCGGCCGAACCCGCCCGCTGGCTGGTCCGTCCGGCGACCGACGGCAAAGTGCCCGCCATCGTTCCCGCCGACCTCGACGAAACGGCGCTGGCCGACCTCACCTGCCGCATCGCCGCCCGTGGTTGGGACTACGCGGCGACCGCGTCCATGCCACCCAGCCAGGCGCCGAGCGTCACCAGCGCCGGCCTCGCGCCCCGTCCCGTCCTGCTGCGCATGTTCCTGATTTTCGATGGCCAACAATGGCACGTGATGCCCGGCGGTCTTGCCCAGGTCGTCGATGAGTCCACGCCGCTCGCTGGCAAGCTGCCGCGTATGGGTATCGCCAAGGATGTCTGGGTGATGGCCGAGGAAGGCCAGGACATCGTCGGCCCCGCCGCGCTCCTCGTCCCCAACCTGCCCATCCGCCGCGCAGCTGGCGAACTGCCCAGTCGCGTCGCCGATAATCTGTTCTGGTTCGGCCGCTACATGGAACGGCTCGAGGATCATGCGCGGCTGATCCGCGCCGCGTTGCGCCGTATCGGGCGCGGCACCATCAGCCCGCGCGACCTGACCGAGCTTCGCGCCCTCGCCCGCTGTCTCCAGGGTGCAGGGTTGATCGACCCGGCGGTGGATCCCGCCGTCGGCAGCCATCAACAACTCGCCTTCGCTCTGCTGAATATCGTAAAGGAAGGCGGCCAGATGCCTCGGCTGCTCGCCCGCGTCGCGCGTCTGCTGGAAACCGTGCGCGACCGTCTGACCGACGACATGTACGCCACCTTCGCGCATATGGAGCGCGAGGCGCGAACCGCCTGTCTCACCACCGGCCAGAGCCTCGATCGGCTGGACGATGCGATGCACGTCATGCTCCGCTTTGCGGCGGCGGTCGCCGGCGTCGCCGCCGAGAACATGGTGCGCGGCGGCGGCTGGCTGTTTCTCGACCTCGGCCGCCGGATCGAGCGGGGGCTCGAAATCTCCGCCGAACTCGCCTTGGCCCTGAAACAGCCCATCGCCCAGATCGAAAGCGGACTTCGCCTCGCGCTCGAGCTATGCGACAGCGCCATCACCTATCGCCATCGTTACCTCACAGTCCTGCAACCGGCTCCGGTGCTCGATCTCGTCCTGGCCGACCCGTCCAATCCGCGCGCGCTGGCCTTCCAACTCGCCGATATCGCGACCCGGCTGATCGACCTCACCGGTGCCGAGGACGATGATCTGGTTCAACGTGTTCGCGGCCTGCAAACCATCATCACGACCCTGGTCGCCGATATAGCCGCCTCGCCCGAGCCCGCCTCCCTCGCCGCCGCGCTACCCGGCAGCCTGCGCGTCCTCAATGGCGACCTCGTGACCCTCGCCGATCAACTCGCCCGCCGCTACTTCATTTTGCTGCCCACCCCGCAAAGCCTCGGTATGCCGGCCGAGGAACCTGCCAGCCTTCCGCCGTCCCTGCGTGGCGCGGCATGAAATACGCGCTTCGTCACGTCACCACCTACGCCTATGAGAGCCAGGTCGATCTCGCCAGCCACCTGCTGCACCTCTCGCCACGCGCCATGCCCGGCCAGACCGTGCTCACCCAGGCCATCACCACCGATCCTGCCCCTGACCGTATCGCGATCGGCATCGACCATTTTGGCAACGATGTCCGCTGGCTGTTCCTTGAAACCCCCCACCAGCGCTTTTCGGTGAGCGCGCGGGCCGTGGTCGAGGTCGACCGCTCGCCACCGCCTGATGCCGCGGTCACTCCCTTGGCCACCAGCCTTGCCGCCCTGGCCAGCGGCGCCGCCGCGACTGATGTTGCCGAATTTCTGTTCGACAGCCCGTTGGCCCCGACCGACTCCACGGTGGCCGATTTCGCCGTCCGCTTTTTCCCTCCAGGGACCACCACCCTCGCCGGGGCGTTGGCCATGATGCACGCCATCCATCAGGAATTCGCCTTTCGCGCCGGCGTTACCAGCGTAGCCACCACGGTCGCCCAGATACTCAAGCTTCGGGCCGGCGTCTGCCAGGATTTCTCCCATCTCATGGTCGCGTCGCTGCGCGTCGCCGGTGTGCCGGCCCGCTATGTCTCGGGCTATATCCGCACTCGCCCGCCACCGGGCGCACCCCGCCGCCTTGGCGCCGACCAGTCCCATGCCTGGGTCGCGGCATGGCTCGGGCCGGACCTGGGTTGGGTCGAGCTTGATCCCACCAATGGCCTGATCGTCAAGGACGAGCACGTGGTGCTCGGCTGGGGGCGGGATTTCGCTGATGTCAGCCCGCTGCGCGGCTTCATACTCGGTGGCGGCCGTCACCGCCTGACGGTTGGTGTCGATATCGATCCCATGACGGACGCCGCGTGATATGGTGGCACGCCGCCGATAGGCATCAGAATCTGTCCCGGGCCGCGCGCAAATTCGCGAAATGCTCCAGATCCGGTGCGAGCAGGAACGGGTTTTCCAGAATTTCATCACCCAACAGCGCCGGTAGCGTCGGCTGGCCGGCTTCGCGGCGCGCGCGCACCACCTTGCGCCGCGCCAGCAGGCGGGCATTGTCCGGGTCGCGGCTCAACGCGAAGGCCAGATTGTGCTCGGTATATTCGTGTCCGCAGCAGACGCGCGTTTCCGGCGGCAGGGAAGCCAACCGGCGCAGGCTGGCGAACATCATCGATGCCGTACCTTCGAACAGCCGGCCGCATCCCAGACTGAACAAGGTGTCACCGCAACACAAAACCTGGCTGCGCGCGAAGTAAAAACAAATATGCCCCACTGTGTGGCCCGGGGTTACCATCACCACGCCATCGCTTTCCCCGATCTCGACGGCGTTACCTTCCCCGACCGCCCGGTCGAGTTTCGGCAGGCGATGCGCATCTGCGGCCGCGCCAATGATGACCGCTCCATAATCCCGGGCCAGTAAGGCCGCCGCCCCGACATGATCGTCGTGGTGATGCGTGAGCAAAATGTAATCCAGTCGGCCGCCCGTCCGGGATAAAATCGCCGCAGCCGGGGCTGCTTCGGCGGGATCCACAAGGCCAGTCCTGGCGGTGGCTTGATCTACGAGCAACCACGCATAGTTATCGGTTCGCATCGGTATCGGGATTACATCAAGCATGGAGGCCTCTCTGCCACGTGAAGGGGAACCGGAATCACTCGCGTCGCTGCTCATGGTAACGCGTTCGGTATGAACCTGGATGCCATGGCGATCGATGGCTTTTATCAGTCATCGCTCGGCGCCGTCGTCGTGGGGCTTGTCACCCGTCGTTTGGCCGAATTCTGGCCAAGCGGTGCGCTCGCCGGTCAAACCCTCCTCGGTTATGGTCATACCTCTCCCTATATGGGTAACTGGCGCGGTATCGCCTACCGAACGATCGACATGCGGCCGGCGCATTCAAGTGACCGCTTGGCTTTTGTCGGTGGTGGGGCTTTCTGCCTCACCGGAGAAGGCAGCCTCCCGCTCGCGGATCTCAGTATCGACCGTGTGTTGCTCGTCCACGGGCTCGAAGCGGCGGAGAACGCCAGAAGACTGCTTAGGGAATTCTGGCGGGTGCTCAAGGATGATGGGCGTCTGCTCATGGTCGTGCCCAATCGTCACGGTATCTGGGCCCATCTCGAGAACACCCCGTTTGGCCAAGGTCAGCCATATACGCCCGGTCAAATCGGACGGCTTATGGCGGAAGCCATGTTTCGTGTCGAGCGGCGGGACACCGCGCTGTTCGTTCCTCCCGGGGAACACAGAATGTTACATCACGCAGCTTTGGTTTGCGAAAAATTCGGTCGCGGGGTATTGCCCAGCCTAGGGGGCGTCACAATCTCCGAAGCGATAAAGGACGTTTATGCGGCTTTGCCGGAAACTCCCTCCTCACGCCGGAGGGTTGTGCTGGCGGAAGTCGCGTATTGCAGAAACTGAGTGTTGTTGCTCAGGGAATTCTACGCTAGCGTTACGCTTCAGAATCGATCAACGGGTGGATCAGGAACATGGCCCGCGTAGCAAAGAAAGTCACCAAGGCATCAACCGCACGTGCGGTGACGCCGAAGAAGGCGGCGCCAGCCAAACGCGGCATTGGCCGGCCGGCCGCCAATGGCAACAGCGTCGGCCGCGAAAAGCTGCTGAAAACCGCGTGTGATCTGCTTAAGGTCACTCCCCCCGGCAAGCTGACCCGTTTCATGGTGGCGCAGAAGGCGGGCGTCGATCCCTCCCTCATCCGCTATTATTTCCGGGACAGAACCAGCATGCTCGCTGCCGCGGCCGAACGCCTGGGTGAGCAGTATACCGAGAAGCTCGATGCATCCCGCAAGGCCGCGGCCGATGCCGGCCATACCGATCTGGCCGGGCAACTTGCCACCTCTGTTGGTGTTGAGATTAACTTCGCCCATTTCCGCCGCCTTCTCGCGGATGAATTGCTGGGTGCCGGGACCGGTGCCGCCAAGGCCGCCACCACCCAGATCGCCAAGCATGGCCTGCAAGTCTATCGCGATGTGCTGGGCGGCGGCGATGATGAGGCGGCGGCCCTGCTGTTCATTGCGACTGTTGCATTGGCGAGTTACGCGCCGGTCGCGCGCAGTCTCTACGAAAGCGCAACCGGCAAGAAAATCAGCCAGCCGGCTATGAACGACAACTATGGCGAATTCGTTGCAGGGCTCCTCGCCCACGGCGTCAGCGCCGGTGTCTCGACCAAGCCTGTCGCGGCCAAGCCTGCCGCTTCCTCGGCCAAGCCAAAAGCCGGTCGCGGCAAGGCGAAGGGCTGATCTATACTGTTGTCCTGGCCTGGCCCGGCCCTTGGGGGCCGGGCCAGCGTCAGCGATGCCGTTCTGAGGCATTTTGGTCATGCGCAGGCGCTAGTCGTTGGTCCGCAGTTGATCCAGGGGCACCAATTCGCCATTTGCCTCGAAGTGCCAGAACGTCCAGCCATTACAACTCGGCGTATTCTGGACACGCGCGCCGATCTGATGAATTGACCCTCTGTCGTCTCCACACAGCAGACTGCCATCCGCAGTTACGGTAGCACGAACCCGCCGCTGTCGATCGTACACTGCCGTGCCCGGCGCAATCCGTCCTTGCTCGACCAAGGAACCGAACGGCACGCGTGGTTTTTCCCGCTTGCTGGGCGTGCCTGTCGCTGCCACGCGTGATGCGCGGTCCACCGCGCGGAGGCGCCCCAGGGCCGCCTCCACATAGGCGGGATGGCGTTCTATTCCGATGAAATTCCGGTGCAGACGCTTGGCCACCACGGCGCTTGTGCCCGTGCCCAGGAAAGGGTCGAGCACGATGTCATCCATTGCGGTCGAGGCCAACAACACGCGGTGCAGCAGACTTTCTGGTTTTTGCGTCGGGTGCAGTTTCAGCCCATGGTTGTTGCGCAATCGCTCGGCGCCGGTACAGAGCGGTAAGGTCCAGTCGCTGCGCATCTGCAAATCATCGTTGAGCGCCTTCATGGCTTGATAATTGAACCGGTAGCGTGAATCCCGTCCCCGCGCTGCCCAGATGAGCGTCTCATGCGCATTGGTGAAACGTCGTCCCCGGAAATTCGGCATCGGATTCGACTTGCGCCAGATCACATCGTTCAGGATCCAAAACCCCAGATCCTGCAAAATGGCACCGATCCGAAAAATATTATGGTATGCGCCCATCACCCAAAGCGTACCATCCTTGCGCAGTAACCGCCTGGCTTCTGTCAGCCATTCCCGCGTGAACGTGTCATAGGCGGCGTAATCGTCGAACCGATCCCACGGCTCGTCCACGCCATCCACCATGCTGTCGTCCGGGCGACGCAATTCACCACGCAGTTGCAGGTTATATGGCGGATCGGCGAACACACAATGAACCGAGGCCGGGGGCAACATGCGCATCAAAGATACGCAGTCCCCCAGCAGGATTTGATCCAGCGGCAGTTCCCGAACGACTTCCACGGTCCTGATGGTGCGGTGCGCGCCGTTGGCACGTCAATCGTCAGTTCGCAAATTCAACGACGATTCCGCCAATCCCCTTAATCTTTGGCGGGGGCTTGGCGAATCTGATGGCGCGGCCTAAGACCAATCCAATCAGCGGCGAACGTAACAGGTTCAGGAGGTTTTTTGTGTCGAAGGCGTTTATTGCCAAGGTGATTCAGGAATCGGCCGGGCTTACCGGTGTGGCCGCCAATCGCGCCGCCGGTGATCTGATGGACGCGATCGTCAAAGAAATGAAGAAGAACGGCCGCTTCACCCTACCCAGCTTCGGGACCTTCATCGTACGCAAAACCAAGGCACGTAAAGGCCTCAACCCCCGCACCGGTGAGGCAATCAAGGTCAAGGCCGGAAAGACCGTCCGCTTCAAGGCATCGCCGTCCCTAAAGAAAGCCGTCTGAACAGTGGTCGGCGGCCGGAACGTGTGGCTGCCGAATTCAGGCATCTCAGGCCGTCAATCCGCTCCCTGAATGATGCCAGGAGCGGCTAAAGTCTCGTCGCAGTCGCTCTAGGTTCTGTGGACATTTATCGTAGCCAGAGCATGACCGCGGCAATGGTGATGGCGGCGCTGTAGTTCCGGGCGGTCTTCTCGTAGCGCGTCGCCACGCGACGAAACTGCTTCA
>JAJXVA010000090.1 GCA_021782435.1 Pseudomonadota bacterium | reverse complement strand
GGTCGGCTCGATGATCGTGCCGCCGGGCTTGAGTATGCCCTCGGCCTCGGCGGCCTCGACCATGGCGAGCGCGATGCGGTCCTTGATCGACCCGCCCGGGTTCTGGCGCTCGCATTTCACCCAGACCTCCGCGGTTGGAAACAGCCGCGAGAGCCGCACGTGCGGCGTATTTCCGATGAGGTCGAGGACGCTGTCCGCTCGCATTGCCATATTCCTTTTCCGCGTGGTCGCCCGGATCAGATGCTGTAGCCGAAGGAGTCGTAGGAGCCTACCGTGCCGAGGCACTGGTCCATGCACCGCGCCGGCTCGGCCGGGGTGGTGACGCTGACCACCCGGGCGGGAATACCGGCGACGGTGGTGTGGGCGGGCACCGCGTTCAGCACCACCGAGCCCGCGGCGATGCGCGCGCCCTGCCCGACCTCGATATTGCCCAGCACCTTGGCGCCGGCGCCGATGAGCGCCCCGCGCCGCACCTTCGGGTGCCGGTCGCCGCGTTCCTTGCCGGTGCCGCCCAGGGTGACGTCCTGGAGGAGGGAGACCTCGTCCTCGATCACGGCGGTCGCGCCGACGACGAGGCCGGTCGCGTGGTCGAGGAACAAGCCGCGCCCGATGCGCGCCGCGGGATGAATGTCGGTCTGGAACACTTCCGAGCCGCGGCTTTGCAGGTAGAGCGCGAAATCACGCTCGCCGGTCTCCCACAGCCAGTGGGTCAGGCGGTGCGCCTGCAGGGCGTGAAACCCCTTGAAATACAGGAAGGGCTCGATCAGCCGGGTGCAGGCGGGGTCGCGCTCGGTCACCGCCACCAGGTCGGCGCGCAGGCCCGCGCTCAGTTCGTGGCTGGCCGCGGCGGCGCGCTGGAAGGCCCCGACGATCAGGGGGGCGCCGATCACGTCGTTTTTCAGCCGCGCGGCGATGCGGTAGAACATCGCCGCCTCGAGGCTCGGCTGGTTGATGATGCTGTCGAGAAACAGGGGCGCGAGCATCGGCGCCTCGGCCAGGGCGGTTTCGGCTTCCTCGCGCAACTGGCGCCACAACCCATCCTCACGCGCGGCGCTCTCGGGGGTGATCACGGTCAGGTGGTGAAGGCGCGACGTCGCCATGGCGGTCATACCCCGATTGGTGTTCTCGCCCGATATGGGGCGGCGGCCGGGTTTACGCAAAGCCGGCGCGGCCGGTGGGGCGGCTTGCGCGGCGCGCGGGCGGGCCGGACGGCGCACGGCTGTTACAGCAGCGGCGCGATCAGTCCGGCGCCGAATTCGTCCAGCCGTTCGCCCAAGCCACGTTCGGCCCAGGCGTGGCGGGAAATTTCGGTGGTATCGGCGAGATCCTCGGTGAACACGGTCTCCATGTCGGCGCCGAATTGCCGACTGAGCACGACCGCGTCGAGCTCGTTGTTCCAGACCGTGCTGCGCCAGTCCAGGTTGGAGGATCCGATGGCCGACCAGACGCCGTCGATCACCGCGGTTTTGGCGTGCAGGATGCGGCCGTGGAATTCGTGGATGCCGACGCCCGCGGTGAGCAACTGCCCATAATCGGCGCGGCCCGCCGCCAGCGCCGCGCTGCTGGTGCTGCGCGCCGGCACGATGATCTGGACATCCACCCCCCGCCGCGCCGCCGCTTCCAGCGCGCGCAGGAAGCTCCCGGTCGGGGCGAAGAACCCGGTGGTGAGATGGACCGATTTCCGCGCCAGGGCGATGGTGGCGAGCAGCGCCCGGTAAATTCGCGGATGGTCGGCGGCGGGTGCGCCATCGATCGCCAGGACCGGCACGCCATCGGCGAAGGGCGGGGGCGGCTGGGGCGGCGCCGGCAGCGCATGTCCGGACTGGCGTTGCCAGGTGCCGGCGAAAATCTGTTCGAACTCCGCCGCGACCGGCCCCTCGATCCGGATATCGGTGTCGCGCCAGGCCTCGTCATCGGGGTCGGCGGCATGGATGCCGGGCGGGTTGACATAGACGCCGCTGATATTCACGCCGCCGGTTATGACGACCCGGTTATCGGTCACGAACAGCTTGCGGTGGTCGCGGCTGTTGATGTCGAACGGCAGGCGGACACCGGGCACCAGCGGGTTGTAATCGACCGTGGCGATGCCGCCCCGGCGAAGCTCGTCGAACAGGGCGGACGGGGTGGTGAGAGTACCCCAGCCGTCATAGATGAGGTGGACGGCGAGGCCGCGGTGTTTTGCCGCCAGCAGCGCGTTGCCGAACGCCACGCCGGCGTCGTCGTCGAACTCGTAGCTTTCCATGTCGATCCGCTGGCGGGCGCTGCCGATCGCGGCGGCCAGGGCGGCAAACGACGCCGGACCATTGATGAGCAACCGCACGTGGTTGCCCGGCACGAAGGGCCGGCCGGCGATTTTCTCGCAGATGGCGCGCATGGCGTCGACCGCCCGCGCGGGGCTTGTGCGGGCCTCTGTCAGCAGCCCGGACATACCCGGCTCGGGTGCTGGCGCGACCGCGCAGCAGGCGAGCCATACCAGGCTGGACCCCACGATCAGACGAAGGCCCAGAACACCGCCGCGCAGCCTCATCGGGCGCCTCGATCATGGAAAACTCGCGCCGTTCGTTACGGCTTTGTGGTGTGCCTGTCCACCAGAGGGGCGGGGAGATCGGGATTTGATTTATTTCTGTCGCGTTTCCTCCCCCGGGGCGCGTGACGCGAGGGCTGGGCTTTCTATCCGCACCGCCAGATTGCCGCGTTTTTGGCCGAGCCTCGCCTGGAACAGCTTGGCCGCCCCGCATTGCAACTGTACCGGGTTGCCGGGCGCCGTGGTCAGCGGCAGCGTGCTGCCCCGGGTCAGGTTCATGATCGCGCTCAGGGGCAGTTCCTGTTCGTCGAGCACGGCCTTTAGTTCGAGTTCGGTGTGCCACAATTCCTCGGCGAGATGGCGTTCCCAGATGGAGTCGCGACCGAATTTCTCGCCCA
The DNA here is from genome assembly GCA_021782435.1 of Pseudomonadota bacterium. Lineage (GTDB taxonomy): Bacteria > Pseudomonadota > Alphaproteobacteria > Acetobacterales > Acetobacteraceae > JAJXVA01. The sequence goes on along the minus strand of JAJXVA010000090.1, from coordinate 6,425 downwards.
CGAATTGCTGCAGCAGCAATTCGCGCACCGGTTCGAGGGTGGCGTAGGGGATCAGCAACTCGATGCGGCCGCCCCTGTCCTCCATCTCGATGCGGAAGCGCGCGAGCACCGCCGCGTTGGAGGCGCGGGTGATGGAGGCGAAGCGCGGGTTCATTTCCAGCCGCTCGAACACGAAATCGACCGGGCAGAGCGGTTCGAAGCTGGCGGTCAGATCGGCCAATATGACCCGCACCAGCCGCTCGACGAGGCCGCGTTCGATCGTGGTGTAGGGCCGCCCCTCGATGCGCAGCGGCGTCGCGCCGCGCCGGCTGCCGAGAAGCACATCGACGATCGAGTAGATCATTGCCCCGTCGATCACCATCAGCCCGTAATTGTCCCATTGCTCAGCCTTGAACACGGCCAGCATGGCGGGCAGCGGAATGGCGTTCAGGAAATCCCCGAACCGCAGCGAAACCATCTCACCGATGCCGACCTCGACATTGTCCGAGGTCAGTTTGCGCAGGCTGGCGGACATGATGCGGACCAGCCGGTCGAACACGATCTCGAGCATCGGCAGGCGTTCATAGGAAATCAGGCTGGAGCTGATGACTTTCTGAACGCCGGACAGTCCGTCCGGCTCGGTCTCGGACGCGCTCGAGAACCCGAGCAGGGAGTCGATTTCCTCCTGGGTCAGGACCCGCTCGGGCGGCTCGGCGCCGGCCTCGGGTTGGGTGCCTGGGAGGCCTGAACTTGCCGTCTCGGACATGGCGGCCGGTGCTATCCCGTTTTGGTGGTTGCCGATGGCTGGGCGGTCGATCTGCCGGTTGGTTTGCCGACCTGCCGGGCAAAATCGGCGGAAAGTCTTAACACGTCGTCAAAATCCCGGATGCCAACCTTTTCCTAACCGTTCTGTGGGACCCTGACGCCATGCCAGACCTGCTGCCCGCCGCCACCGTTGCTGACGCCGGCTTTCCGGCCGACCTCGCCCTGGTCTTCGCCAAGGACGAGCCCGACCGGAATTTCCTGGCCCAGTTGCTGCGTGCGGTCGGTTTCGATGCCACCTTCAAGGCCGACACGGTTCAGCAACTCTGCGATCTCGGCCGCCAGAGCCAGCCGGACCTGATCGCCATTTTCAGTAAGGGAGACGACGTCGCGCCGCAGGTGGTGCGGCACATGCGCGCCCTGCCGGATGCGCGCCTTCGCAGCCGGCCGATCCTGGTCGTCTGTGCCCCGCTGGGTGTGACCGAGGTGCGGCGGGCCCGGGATGACGGGGTGGATATTCTGTTGTGCCGGCCGGTTTCGCTCAATCTGCTGCGCGAACGGCTCGCCTGGCGGCATCGGGTGGCGCGGCGGTTCATCATTTCCCCTGGTTATGTCGGGCCGGACCGCCGCCACGCCGTTGACAGCCTGCCGATTGGGGTCACGTGCCGGCGCGGCGCGGCGGCGGGTATCGATTCGCTGCCCGCCGACGCCCCGGGCTCGGTTCTGTCCCAGGCAACCGTCGATTCCGTGTTTTTCAGCGAAGGCTGACGCCCAGGGGGCGGGCGGTGGTGTGTTTTTGCTTTGCCTTAGCCGCGCCGTGCGGGCATCTTGCCGCGGCGGGAGGGGCGTGCCAGCACGCGCCCGGAAGCCATGAGCCAAGGATGACCACCGCGTGACCAGTGAGACCGACACCGCGAATGCCGAGGCCGGCGCAGCTTTGGTGCCCAGCCCGGCCCCGACCGAGCCGCCCTTGTCGGACGCCGCGAAGTCGCGCCTGGCCGCGATCATTCAGGTCGCGCGCCAGCTTGGCGTCGAGATCGACCCCGCGTCACTGCGGGTCGTGCCCGGCAGCGCCGGCCCGTCGGACGCAGACATGCTGGCCTGGGTCCGGGAAGCCGGCCTGTCGGCCGAAATGCGCAAGGTGCCCTGGCGCTTCCTGATCAAGAACCAGATGGAGCCGATTATCCTGCTGTTGAACGACGGCAGCGCCGCCGTGCTCACGGGGGTGCGTCAGGAACACAACCTGGTATTCCTGCGAGATCCGCGGGTGGGCACGGGCGATCTGCCCACGGCGGTCGACGAACTGCGGATGCGCCAGGCCTGGAGCGGGCAGATTCTGCTGGTCAGGCCCGCCCAGGGTCAGGCGCCCGAGGACGAACCGTTCGATTTCCATTGGATTTTCAACCTTCTGCTGCTCGATCGCCAGTTGATCCGGGACATCGCTCTGGCTTCGGTCGGGATCGCGGTGCTCGGCACCGCGCCGGGGCTGATGATCATCATGGTGATCGACAAGGTGCTGGCGCAGGGCAATGAGAACACGCTGTACCTGGTATCCGTTCTGTTCTTTATTTTCTGGCTGCTCGAGGCGGGACTGAACTATTCGAACGCGATCCTCGGCGCGCATCTGGGGGCGCGCGCGGATACGCGGGTGCATCTGCACATATTCAACCGTGTCCTGGCACTGCCGCTCGATTATTTCGAGCGCAATCCCGCCGGTCAGACCGCGCACCGCCTGCAGCAGACCTGGGCGGTGCGGATGTTCATCACATCGACGTTCACGACGATGATCGTGAATTTCCTGACCCTCTGCGTCATTCTGCCCATTCTGTTTTATATCGCGCCGATTCTGACCTGGGTGATCCTGATCGCCTCGGTCGCGACGGCGGTCGTGGTGTTCTCGTTCCTGCGGCCGCTGCGTCGTATTTTCGGCAAGGTCGTGGTCGCGGAGGTCGAGAAAAGCGCGGTCATGGTGGAGACGATTCACGGCATCCGCACCGTGAAATCCCTGGCGCTCGAACCGCAGCAGCGGGACGTGTGGGATGCCAAGGTCGCGCGCGCCTCGAAGCTTCGCCTCGAAGGCTTCCGGTTGCAGGCCTGGCCGCAGACGCTGGCGCTGCCGTTTCAGCGCTTCGCCGAGCGTGGCGCGCTGCTCGTCGGCGCGCTGATGGCGATCCAGGACCCGACCTCCATCACCGTGGGCCAGATGGTCGCCATCCTCATTCTGGGCAGCCGCCTCGCGCAGCCGCTGGTGGATCTGGCCAAAGTCATGCAGGACATGGAGGAATTGCGCGCCGCCGTGGTCATGATCAGCTGGGTCGTCGACAACCCGGTCGAGGTCACGTCCCGCGCGCGCGGGCTCACCCCGACTTTCGTCGGCGCGCTCAGTTTCGATCATTTGTCGTTTTCCTATCCCGGCAGCAAAACCCGCGCGATCGACGATATCTGCGCCGAAATTCCCGCGGGCACGATGATGGGGCTGGTCGGCCGATCCGGGTCGGGAAAATCCACCATCGCGCGGCTGCTCCAGGGGCTGAGCCGGGGCTATGAGGGGCATCTCAAGCTCGATGGCATCGATCTGCGCGAAATCCAGCTCAGTCACCTCCGCCGCTCGATGGGGGTCGTGCTGCAGGACAACTTCCTGTTCCGCGGCTCCATCCGCGACAATATCGTGGCCAGCCGCCCCGGCTTCACCTTCAGGGATGTCATCCGGGCCGCCGAGATGTCGGGCGCCCAGGAATTCATCGAGCGTCTGCCCAAAGGCTATGAAACCATAATCGAGGAAGGCTCGGCCAATCTGTCCGGCGGGCAGCGTCAGCGCGTCGCGATCGCGCGCGCCTTGATCACCGACCCCAAGCTGTTCATCCTCGATGAGGCGACCAGCGCGCTCGATCCCGAATCCGAGGCGCTGGTCAATGCCAACCTGAAGAAGATCGCCGAGGGCCGCACCATGGTGATCGTGTCCCACCGCCTGGCCTCGCTGCTCGACTGCAATCTCACCATGGTGCTCGAACGTGGCCGTATGCTCGATCTCGCGCCGCATGACGTGCTGGTGGAGCGTTGCGCGATCTACCGCATGTTGTGGTTCCAGCAGAACCGCCACCTGCGTGCCCCGGGGGAACAGCCGGGACCGGCCTCGCTCGATCCGGTGCTCACGCACTGAGGCGTCATGCGCGGCGCGCCCCGGCGGTGAGGAGGTCGGCCGGCGTGTTGATGTTGAGAAACGCATCCGGGGCGGCGGTGTCGAATGCGACCGGCCGCGCCCCGACCGCCTCGAGAAATCCCATCACCGCCAACCGCCCGCGATCGAGCCAGGCCGCCAGTTCGGGCGCCAGATCGGGGGTCAGCATCGCGACCGTCGGATGCGCCTTGCCCGCCTGGACCGCATAGGCGCCCCGGCCCCCGCGCGCGCCGAGGCGTGTCGCCAGATCCGCGGGCAGGAAGGGCGTGTCGCACGGCACGATCAGCACCCGCCGAAACCCGCTCGCCGCGGCGTGACGCAACCCCGCCAGCATGCCGCCGAGCGGACCGAGGCCGGGCACCGGATCGGCCAGGACCGGTATCCCGAAGGATGCGAACCGTGCCGGATCGCCGTTGGCGCTGAGCGCGACCCCGGCCACCTGCGGCGTGACCGCGGCCAGCACATGGCAAAGCAGGGACCGGTCCCCGAGTTGCCGCAACGCCTTGTCGCCGCCACCGAGGCGCCGTCCCTGGCCGCCGGCCAGAACCAGGGCCAGCGCATCGCGCTTTGGATCCTGCTCAGATGACATCATCGTCCCGTTCCGCATCGGCGCCGCCGGACGCCCCTTTGTTCGCGCCTGGCCAGGCCACCTGCCTGTTCGCCCAGTATACGCCGTCCGGCCGATTGCCGCCGCATACACGCCGCTACCTCGCCGCGCTGGCCGCGCTGGGCTTTACCCTGCATATCGCGATATCCGGCGCAACGGCGGTCACGCCGGAGGATGACGCCTGGCTGCGTGCGCTGGGCGCCAGCGCCCATCCGCGCGCCAATGCGGGGCTGGATTTCGGCGCCTGGGCCGATTTGTTGCGCGCCGGGCGCGCGCGCGGGGCTGAGACGGTGCTGCTCGCCAATGACAGTGTTTTTGGTCCCTATGGCGATCTCGCGCCGCTCATTTCGCGGATGCGGGAACGCGACCTCGATGCCTGGGGCATGGTCGAGAGCCATGAGCGGGTGCGGCATCTGCAGAGCTGGTTTCTGATGCTGCGCGCCAGCAGCCTCGTGCGTCCCGCCGTGGCGCGGGTGTTCGCCCAGGATTTCGCGGCCATGACCAAGGCGGAAATCATTCTGCATGGGGAGCTTGGCCTCAGCGCCGCGCTGGAGGCGGAAAATCTGCGTATCGGCAGTGTTTTCGCGTCGGTGGGCCGGCTGCACCGCCTGCTGCCCGCCAATCCGAGCCATTTCGACTGGCGGCTGATGCTGCGCGCGGGAATTCCGTTCCTCAAGGCCGAATTGCTGCGCGACAATCCGGCCGATATCGCCTGGCTCGCGCCGCTCTGGCGACGCGCCCTGGCCGGCCTGCCGGGCAACGGCGTCGCGGAAATCGAAGCCGCGCTCGGTCACGGCTTCGTGCCGCCAGGCCGCCCTTTCCGCCTGGGGCGGCGCCTGCTGCATTGTTTACTGACCCAGGATCGGGGTGTGGCGGTTCTCTACGGTCTGGGCGCGGTCGGCGCGCGCGGAGTTTCCCCGCGAGCGACGCGCGGCGATTCTAGCGGGTGAAAACGCAGACGCTCTCGACCCTGGGTGTGCCGATGAACTGGTCGATGGCGGTGGCCGCGAGGAGCGCATAGCCGGCCCGGCGCAGCACCGCGGCATCACGGGACAGCGAGTCCGGCCCGCAACTGACATAAAGGATCCGCGCCGGGCGCTGCGCCGGGGTGGCGGCGGCGATCTGGGCGATTTGCGCGGCGGCGCCGGTTTCCGGCGGGTCGAGCACCAGGCAGGTATGGCGGGCGAGCTCGGCCGGGGCGAGTGGTTGGCGGGCGAGGTCGCGCTCGGAGGGGTTGATGCGACCGGACAGGCGGGCGGCGTGGCAGGCGGCGCGCAGGGCGGCGCAGGCCGATGCCTCACCTTCATAGGCATCAACCACACCATGTTCGGCGAGCGCGAAGGTCAGTGTGCCGCATCCGGCATATAGCTCGGCGATGGTCAGTTTGCGGTTGCGCCGCGCGGGCAGCCCCGCGAGCACGGCGGCGCGGATCGTGGCCTCCCCCGCCTCGGTGGCCTGCAGGAAGGCGCCGGGCGGCGGGCACAGCTTGTGGCCCGAGAACGTGATTTCGGGGATGCGGAGCTGCGCGAGGGTTTCCGGCATGGCCGCACCCTTGGCGTGGGTGATGCGCGCGATGCCTTCGGCCCGCGCGACATCGGCGAGGCGGGCGCGATCGGCGCGGCTGGGCTCGGCGTCGCTGCGGAACAGGATATCGGGGCCGGTATCGGTCAGATTGACCAGGGTTTCGCCGCGCTGACGCAGCAGGTCGGACCGCGCCAGGGCGTGACGCAGCGGGGGCAGCAGACGCGCGAGCGCCGGATGCAGGACGCGGCATTCGGCGAGGTCGATGATATCATGGCTGCGGTGCCGGTGCAGGCCGAGGGCCACGCCATCGGCGGTGCGGCGCATGGCGAGGTGCATGCGGCGCCGGGCGCGCAGCGGCGAGGTGTGCAGGTCGAT